>JBDRUF010000042.1 GCA_039801245.1 candidate division WOR-3 bacterium | reverse complement strand
AAGATTAGCTCCTTGGCGATTCCTGGTCCGACAAGCCGGGCAAGGCGCTGGGTTCCGCCAAATCCGGGCAATAGCCCTAAATTCACCTCGGGCTGACCGATCTTGGCGCCTTCCGCAATTATTCTGATATCGCAGGCAAGGGCAATTTCACAGCCGCCACCTAAGGCAAAGCCGTTGATTGCCGCAATCACCACCTTTTCAATACTGGCAATCTTGGCAAGGCAGCGGTGCCCGTTCTGGGCAAATGTGCGTGCTTCAACCGCAGAAAAATTTGACATCTCGGCAATGTCCGCACCGGCAACAAATGCCCTGCCCTCACCGGTGAGGACAATCACGCGGATATCATCATCCTTTGACAGGGAGTCAAACAGCCCTTCAATCTCAAGGACCATCTCGGTGTTCAACGCATTAACCGGAGGTCGGTTAAACCTGACCCAGAAGATATTTCCTGACCTTTCTGTTTTCAGATACTTAAAATCCATTTTTCCTCCTGGTTAGACCTTTACTATATTAAACTCATCAATTCGGTCAAGAAATTCCCCTTCGTTGCGAATCAGGGGGCATTTTCAGGAGGGTATTTGGCAACGAAGTTTAACCAACTCTGCTGGTTGAATTCAGGGTGGGTTTCAAAACTGTGCTTAGAGATAGTTTGGGGACGGAATCGGGTTTTCTTCCTTATATTTATTCTGCAATTATGGCGGAAACGGAGAGGGTATGGGTGATGGTGGAGGGGACCTACCCCAATTTTTCTACAATCAAACAGATAACTAGTTATGGATGATTGATTTAACATTATTGGTAGATGAGAGAAGTAGTTATGCTCAAGTTAATGAGAGGCTTTTTGGCTGCACCCTTTAGTTTGAACATGCAAAAGGGCGCCAATTTTCACACCCCTTCTTTCCCATAACGAAGTTTGATAAGGAGAAGTAAATAATCCATTGTCGGGATAAACTTGCCAGAGGGTAATTTTTATGATATATTGAAAAGGCGGGTGTGGTTTTATTACGCACCAGCTTTTTTAATGGTGCAGGGGTATTGCTGCCCCACCTGAGCAACTGAAACGGTGCACGCAAAAGGAAAATGTTGACAGGTGATTTGAGATTTGTATAATTTTAGTTACTTTTAAAGACACTTGGGGCAGTAGTTAACTCCCCGAACATAAGGTGTCAGGAGTGCAGGTAAGAAATAATAGGAGAATTTTATTTAGAAAATGAGCTTGTTAAGGACTTCAAAGAAGATAAGGATTAAGCTCAAGGCTTATGACCACCGGCTGCTTGACCAGTCGGCGCGTGACATCGTTGATGTGGCGAGGAGGACCGGCGCCCAGGTCTCCGGTCCGGTGCCCTTGCCCACAAAGCGCACCCTTTTTACGGTGCTGCGCTCTCCCCATGTTGATAAGAAGTCGCGCGAGCAGTTTGAGCTGCGGGTGCATAAGCGGCTGATTGAGATTTCCAATGCCACTGCGGAGATGGTTGATGCCTTGATGAAACTTGAGGTTCCGGCAGGGGTGGAGGTGGAGATAAAGTCGGCATGATTGGACTTATCGGTCAGAAGGGTGAGATGAGCCAGGTTTATGATGAAAAGGGTCGGGTGATGCCGGTGACCGCAATTGAGGTTGGTAGATGCATTGTTGTCGGTTTGCGCACAAAAGAGCGGCATGGGTATTGTGCCTTGCAGATTGGGCATGGGACGCCAAGCAAGCGGCAGTTGACCAAGCCTTATGAAGGGCAGTTTAAGAAGGCGGGGGTGCCGGCTGTCCGAATTGTGCGGGAATTCAGGGTGAACAGTGTTGATGGGTTCAAGGTTGGGCAGGAGCTGACCGTTGATGTTTTTAAGCCCGGTGATTTGGTTACCGTTACTGGCTGGACAAAGGGTAGGGGTTTTGCCGGGGGGATGAAGCGTTGGGGCTGGAGTGGTGGACCGGCATCTCATGGTTCAATGTCCCATCGCCGGATTGGCTCGGTAAGTTCCGGTTCTTCGCCCGGCCGGGTTCTGCCGGGCAGGACCTTGCCCGGTCATTATGGATGTGAGCGGGTGGTGATAAGGAATCTGAAGGTGGTTAAGGTGGATTCCGAAGCAGGGGTGATTTATGTGCGAGGTGCGGTTCCTGGTTATCGCGGTTCTGACCTTTTAATTAAAAAGGTGGGTTGAGATGGAGGTCATGAGGGTTTCTGGTGAGGTGAAAGGCCAGGTGGAGTTACCGGAGATGTGGTTTAATCGGGAAGGACCACCCAGCCTGCTCTGGGAGGCGGTGCGGTGTTATCTGGCAAATCAGCGCCAGGGAACCGCCAAAACAAAGACCCGTGCTGAGGTTTCAGGGACTGGTAAAAAGCCTTGGCCTCAAAAACACACAGGGAGGGCAAGGCATGGATCAAGGAGGTCACCGATCTGGGTTAAAGGTGGGGTTGCGTGGGGTCCGAAGCCGAGGGATTATGGTTATGAGTTGCCGAAGAAGGTTAGGAGGTATGCGCTGGCACTTGCCTTGACAGCAAAGGCGAAGGAGAAAGGTATTAAGGTTGTTGAGGATTTTGAGCTTAGCCAGCCTAAGACCAGGGAGTTGATACAGGTTTTTGAAGGGTTAGGTTTAAAGGGTTCGGTTCTTCTTTTGGTACCTGCGGTTTCTGAAAATCTCAGGCGGGCAAGTAATAATATCCCTTGGCTGGATGTGATGCCCGCGGTTCAGCTCCATCCTTATGCGGTTCTGACCCATAACTGGGTGGTATTTACTGAAGACGGTCTGAAAGAGTTTCTGGGAAAGATGGGGTCATAGAATGGTAGAGCCGGCAGATATAATTCTGGGTGTATTGGTTACCGAGAAGTCGGAGAGGCTGAAAGGAGAAAGGAGTTATACGCTGCGGGTGCGTAGGGATGCGAATAAGTATCAGATTCGTGATGCGGTGGAGAGGCTTTTTAAGGTTCATGTAACCGATGTCAGAGTGATGAATTTTAAAGGGAAAAGGCGGAGAATGGGGATGTTTAGTGGGTATCGACCCGATTGGAAAAAGGCGGTTGTGAAGATAAAAGAGGGTGAGAGGATTGAGGTTTTGGAGCGGTAATTATGGGGATTAAGGAGTACCGACCGATAACACCCGGGAGAAGGCATTATACCGTTTCTGATTTTTCCGAAGTTACCCGGGATGAGCCTTTCAAACCATTGATTGTGCCTTTGCGCAAAAAAGGGGGAAGAAATAATTTGGGCAGGATTACCGCCAAGTATCGTGGTGGGGGTGAGAAGCGGTTTTACCGGATAATTGATTTCCTGCGCGATAAGACTGGGATACCGGCAAAGGTTGTTTCCATTGAGTATGACCCGAATCGTTCGGCAAGGATTGCGCTGGTGTGCTATGCTGATGGCGAATATCGTTATATTTTATGTCCTGATGGGCTCAAGGTTGGGGATGAGATTGCTTCGGGGAATAATCTGCCCATTCGGATTGGTAATGCGATGCCACTTTCTGACATCCCGGTGGGGGTTGAGATTCACAACCTCCAGTTGTATCCAGAGAGTCATTCCTTTTTGGTTCGCTCAGCAGGCACGGCAGCGCAGATTCTCGCTAAGGAGGAGGGTTGGGCGGTGGTAAAATTGCCTTCAGGTGAGATAAGGAAGTTTGACCTCCGGTGCTGGGCAACGGTTGGTAGGGTCTCCAACCTTGAGCATAAGGACATTTCCATTGGCAAGGCAGGGCGCTCCCGACATATGGGGCGCAGACCCAGGGTGCGAGCGGTGGCGATGAACCCAGTTGACCATCCAATGGGTGGTGGTGAAGGCAAGAGTTCTGGGGGAAGGCACCCGTGTTCGGAAAAGGGGATGATTGCCAAGGGTTATAAGACCCGTAACCCTAAGAAGAAGTCCAATAGTCTGATTATCCGCAGGAGGGCTTAAGGATGGGGAGGTCAATTCGCAAGGGTCCTTATATTGATGAGAAGTTATTCCGGAGGATAAAGGAGTTGGTGGAAAAGGGTGAGCGCCGGGTGATTAAGACCTATGCCCGCCGGAGCATTATTCCACCTGAGTTTGTTGGGCAGACGATAGCGATTCATAATGGCAACAGGTTCATTCCGGTATACATCACCGAGCGGATGGTGGGACACCGTTTAGGCGAGTTCGCACCCACGAGGACATTCCGTCAGCATTCAGGACAGCGTCGAGAGAAACCGGCAGAGGAGAAACGGGAGCACTGAGGTTATGGAGGCAATAGCGAGGAGCAGGTTTCAGCGCGGTTCTGCTAAGAAGCTGAACCGGATTGCCGCTCTTATCCGTAATAAGGATGTGCCCACAGCAATGGCAACAATGGCTTTTTTACCGAAGCCTTCCAAGCGGCCAATAATGAAGACGCTGCGGTCGGCGGTTGCCAATGCTATTGCCAAGGCGGGGAAGGCGAAACTTAAGGAGGAGGACCTGATAGTGAAAGAGGTCAGGGTTGATACCGGTCCCAATGTGATGAAGCGGCTTATGCCCGGACCAAGAGGGACTGCTTCTGTTTATGTTCGCAGGATGTGCCATGTGTATGTGAAGGTCGGAACCAAGGAGGAAATGGTTTAAATATGGGTCAGAAAACCCATCCATTAGGATTCAGATTGGGTATCACCAAGGATTGGAAATCGGTCTGGTTTGAGCAGAAGCGTTATCGGGAATGTCTCTTGGAGGATTTAAAAATCAGGCGCTACATTGAGGTAAAACTGAGCGAGGCGATGATTGCCGACATTGAAATACGCCGGGTGGGAAGCAGGATGACAATCACCATTCATACCGCTCGACCAGGAATGGTATTTGGCCCCAAACGCCAGGCGCTTGATGCGCTGAGGGAAGAGATAAGACGGCTGATTGGTAGTGATAAAGAGGTGACAATTTTGGTTGAGGTGGTCCGGGTTCCAGAACTTGAGGCGAAACTGGTTGCCCAGAGCATTGCGCGACAACTCGAGCAACGGGTTGCCCATCGCCGGGCGATGAAACGGGCGGTGACCCAGGCGATGAGGTTAGGGGCACAGGGAATAAAGGTGATGGTTGGAGGTAGGCTAGGAGGGGCTGAGATTGCCCGCAGTGAATGGTATCGGGAGGGCAGGGTACCTTTGCAGACATTGAGAGCGGATATAGATTATGCGATGGATGTTGCCAAGACGATTGCCGGGACATGCGGGGTGAAGGTGTGGATTTATAAGGGCGAAATTCAACCGGCGATAAGGAGTTAGCAAAGATGTTGATGCCCAAGCGTGTGAAGTATCGGAAGGCGATGCGAGGGAGAATGAAGGGGAAGGCAACAAGCGCAAACCGGATAGATTTTGGTGAGTTTGGTCTTATTGCCCTCGAGCCATCCTGGATAACCGCCCGGCAGATTGAGGCGGCAAGGCTCTGCCTGACAAAGTTTCTCAAAAGGACAGGAAAGCTGTGGATTAGAATCTTTCCGGACAAGCCGGTTACAAAAAAGCCGGCAGAGTCAAGGATGGGAAAGGGCAAAGGTACACCCGAGGAATGGGTTTGCGTGGTCAAACCTGGACGAGTTCTATTTGAACTTGGTGGGTTACCTCGAGCTGAGGCGGTGGCTGCGCTAACTCTTGCGGCGAGTAAGATGCCCTGTAAGACAAGGCTTGTTGAGCGGGAGGAGTTCACCTATGAAGGCTTCTGAGTTGCGGGAACTGGGAAAAGAGGAGATACAGCGCCGGCTGGCTGAGGCACGGGATGAATTGCTGAAACTTAGGCTGCGCCGGGCAGGCGAAGAATTGCCTAATCCATTGCGTTTGCGGGTATTGCGACGAGATATCGCCCGGATGTTGACCGTGCTTAGAGAGATGGAGTTAAAGGAAAGCGGAGGTAAATAAGGTGCGTAACCCGCGGAAAACGGTATTTGGAACGGTGGTTTCTGCCAAGATGCAGAAAACGGTGGTTGTTGAGACGGAAAGGCTGGAGCAGCATCCAAAATACAAAAAGTATATCCGGCGCAGAACAAAACTGTACGCCCATGACGAAAAGGCAGAATGTCAGGAAGGGGATAGGGTACTTTTGATGGAGACAAGGCCTTTGTCAAAACTGAAACGCTGGCGGGTGGTGAAGAAGTTATGATCCAAGAGTATAGCCGGCTTACCGTTGCGGACAATTCTGGTGCTCGGGAGGCAATGGTGATAAAAATCTACGGTGGTTCCAAGCGCAAGTTCGGCTGGCTGGGGGATACCGTGTTGGTGACAATCAAGGATGCCTTGCCGAACGGACCGATTAAACCTGGTGATAAATCCAAGGCGGTAGTTATCAGAACGCGAAAGGAGTGGCGCCGTCAGGATGGAACCTATATCCGTTTTGATGACAATGCCTGTGTGTTGATTGATGATAAGGGTGAACCCAAGGGAACACGGGTTTTTGGACCGGTGGCGAGGGAATTGCGGGAACGGCAATTTACTAAAATTATCTCATTGGCAACTGAGGTGGTTTAGATGAACTTACGTAAGGGTGATGTTGTGGAAGTAATTACGGGTGAGGAGAAAGGTCGGCGGGGTAAGATTCTGCGGATAGAGTGGGATAAGAAGAGGGAGCGGTATCGCGCGATAGTAGAAGGATTAAACCTGGCTAAGAAGCATCAGCGGGCAAGGGGTCCGGATAAGCCAGGTGGCATCGTTGACCTGCCCAACCCAATTGATGTGTCTAACCTTGTACTCATCTGCCCCAAATGCGGCAAAGGGGCAAAGGTGCGGCGGGAGGAGCATGAGGGCAGGCGGGTGCGGGTTTGTAAACAGTGCGAGGAAATCATTGATGTATGAGTGCAAGGCTTAAAGAACATTATCTAAACAAGGTGGTTCCAACCCTGATTAAACGTTTCGGGTACAAGAACAGGCACCAGGTACCGAAACTTGTGAAGGTGGTGATTAATGTGACCACGAAAGAGGCGGTGCAGGACTCTAAGGTCTTGGATTTGATGGCAGAGGATTTGGCGTTGATCACCGGACAGAAGCCGGTCCGTACCTATGCAAAACGGGCAATTTCGGCATTCCGCATCCGTGCAGGAATGCCATTGGGTATTAAGGTGACGCTCAGGGGTGAGCGGATGTATGAGTTTATCGACCGGTTTTTCAATTTGGCAGCCCCCAAGATTCGTGACTTTCGGGGTTTCCCGACCGATGCCTTTGATGGCAGGGGGGGGTACAGTTTAGGTTTGAGTGAGCAGGTAATCTTTCCGGAGATTGAGGTTGCAAAAGTGAAGAAGATATTTGGAATGACGATAACCTTTCAGACCACAGCAAAGCATGATGATGAGGCACGGGCATTGCTTGAAGAACTGGGCATGCCCTTTGCAAAGAGGAAGTAATATGGCAAGAAGATGTTTGATTGTGAAATCTCAGCGAGAGCCGAAGTTCAAAGTTCGCAAGCACAATCGCTGTCAGATTTGCTTTCGCGCCCGAGCTTACTATCGCAAGTTCGGGCTTTGCCGACTCTGCTTTCGCGAACTGGCACTGCGGGGGGAAATCCCCGGAGTGCGTAAGGCAACCTGGTAGGGAGGAAAACTTGGACCCGATTGCCAATTTTCTCACCCGCATCCGCAACGCACTTGCTGCCCGGCATAAAGAGGTTGTCGTTCCCTACAGTCGGCTGAAATACGAAATCGCCCGGGTGTTGATGGAGGAAGGGTTTATCAGTAACTTTCGGGTTGACGGTGAGGGTGTAAAAAAACAGATTATCGTTGCCCTTAAATACCTTGACGATGGGAGTTCGGTTATTAGGGGGCTGGAGATGGTTTCCAGGCAGAGCCGGCGGGTTTATGTTGGCTGTGAGGAAGTGCCCAAGGTGATGGGGGGGCTAGGCATTGCTATTCTTTCCACCCCCCTTGGAATCATCACCGACCGTGAGGCAAGAAGGCGCCGGGTTGGCGGCGAAGTCATCTGCAAGGTGTGGTAGTATGGCGAAGAGTTATTCTCCACTTCAGTTGCCCCCTGGCGTCGAGATGAAGTCAGCAGAGGGTAGCGTTGTGGTCAAGGGTAAATTAGGCACCCTAACTCTGTCCATTCCTGCTGGGGTTAGCGTTAAACTCACCGATGACAAGATTGCAGTTGAAGGTGAGCCTAATGTCCCGAGGGCGCTTGTGGGAACGACCCGGGCGCTTTTGCGCAATATGTTCATTGGTGTGACGAATGGGTATCAGAAGGTTGTTGAACTGAGAGGAATGGGTTATCGGGTGCAGAAGACCAAGGCTGGTATTCAGATTAACTGTGGGTTTTCCCATCCAGTTGAGGTGGTTGCCCCACAAGGGATTACTTTTGAGGTGAATCAGGTTCCGAATCCTGAGGATACAAAAGAGCAGATGTTTGAGATTGTTGTTTCGGGCATAGACAAACAGCAGGTTGGGGATGTGGCTGCAAGAATCCGGCGGATTAAGCCCGCAGACCCCTATCACGGTAAAGGTTTCCGGTATCGGGGCGAGCGTGTGCGGAAAAAGGCGGGAAAGCGCGCGGTCGCGGCTCAGGGATAAGTCTCTCCAATTTCCGTGCTTGACTTCGCTGAGATAGGTTTTACGCTTAAACGCATAGCCCCATCGTCTAGTCCGGCCCAGGACGTCTGGTTCTCAGCCAGAAGACTGGGGTTCAAATCCCCATGGGGCTAATTCTAATCTTATGAAATCTGTCAAAATCGTGGGAACAGGCAGGGCGCTGCCCGAAAGGATTCTTACCAATTTTGACCTGGAAAAGATGGTAGATACCACGAACGAGTGGATAGTTGAACGCACCGGAATTCAGGAGCGGAGGATAGCCGATGAAAACACCGCTACATCAGATTTAGTGGCGATTGCACTGGAGCGTGCCTGTCAAATGGCAGGGGTAAAGCCAGCAGATTTGGATACGATTGTTGTCGGAACATCAACACCGGATACTGTTTATCCGGCAACCGCCTGCTGGGTGCAGAAAAGGTTGGGTATTGCGGGTAGCGCCGCCTTTGATGTCAGTGCGGGCTGCTCGGGTTTTCTCTTTGCCTTGGAGGTGGCGGCAAATCTGATTGTTGCCGGCAGTGCCAAAATGGTGGGGGTGGCTGGTGGCGAGGTGATGTCCAAAGTTGTCAACTGGCAGGACCGGGCAACCTGTGTTCTTTTTGGGGATGGTGCTGGTGCCGCAGTAGTTGTCCCGGGCGATGGCAAAAGTGGCATTTTAGCCTCCAACTGGGGATGCGATGGCAGCCTTGCGCCTCTTTTGTATCAGCCAGCGGGCGGAACAAGGATGCCCACAACTGAAAAGACATTAAAGGAGATGGCGCATACCGTGCATATGCAAGGAAATCAGGTGTTCAAGCATGCGGTGCGGACAATGGGCAACTCCGCGCTGAAGGCGTTGGAGGATGCCAGGCTCACCCCTGAGGATGTCAAACTTTTTATTCCCCATCAGGCGAATATCAGAATTATGGAGGCGGCCCGGGAGCGGACAGGTATTCCTGCGGAGAGGATGTTTGTGGTTTTGCATAAATATGGCAATATGTCAGCGGCAACCATTCCGGTGGCGATTGATGAGGCAAGGGAGGCGGGCAAGATTCAGGACGGTGATATAATTCTCTTGACCGCATTCGGCACCGGCTTTACCTGGGCAGCAGCGGTCCTACGTTGGTAGAATTTCCGAAGTACAGAGGATAAGTTCGCCCCCTTTTCGCTCTATTTAGGGAGTGCTTGACCTGAAGAGGAGGAAGGGTATATTGCAAAGTTGTGAAAATGAGTTTTCTCGGACCTGACCCGACGATTCAGAGCCGGGTAAAGGAGATGCTTGACCCTCGTCTTTATGGCAAGGGCGTAAAAAGGGTACAGTTGATTCAGACCCATACCTCCTGGGTTTTTCTTGCCGGCGGGTTTGCCTATAAGGTGAAAAAGCCGGTCAACTTCGGGTTTCTTGATTACACCACCCTTTCTGCCCGTCGTTTTTTCTGTTATGAGGAGTTGCGCTTGAACCGACTGATCTCACCCGAGATTTATCTTGATGTTCTGCCGATTACCGATGAAAAGGGGAGGTTGAAAATCGGGGGCAAGGGGCAGGTGATTGACTACTGTGTGAGGATGAAGGCTTTGCCCCAGTCGGCAATTATGACCGAGCGGTTGCAAAGGGGTGAGGTGAGTTTTGAAGATGTGGATGAGATTGCGCGGACTGTTGCCCGTTTTCACGAGAATGCGGAAAGGGGCAGGGAGATCAGCCGCTACGGCTCAAGCGAAATCATCAAACTTAACTGGGATGAGAACTTTGCCCAGACCATTGGGTTTATTGGCAAGACCATCACCAGGCAGGCTTTTTTGGAGATCAAGAGAACGGTTGAGCGGTTCGTCGCCAGTAACCGGGATGTTTTCCAAAAGCGAAGGCAAAATGGTTTTGTGCGCCGGTGCCATGGTGATTTGCACTCCAAGAACATCTTTCTCCTTGACAAGGTTTATATCTTTGACTGCATTGAGTTCAACCCCCGCTTTTCCTGCTCAGATGTTGCCGCAGAGGTTGCGTTTATGGCGATGGACTTGGACTATCACCAGCGCCACGATTTGTCCAATCTCTTTGTTGAGCGTTATTTTTCCTATACCGGTGATGAGGGGTGCCTGGGGCTTTTGAACTTTTATAAATGTTATCGGGCTTATGTGCGGGGCAAGGTTACCGGTTTTCAGCTGGATGACCCGGGGATTTCAGATAAGGCAAAGGCAGCGGCAAAGAGGGGCGCAAGGCGCTATTTCCAACTTGCCTTGAGTTATGCCCGTCTCCTTGAAAAAAAGCCATATCTTCTGGTTGTCTTTGGTTTGCCTGGTGTGGGCAAAAGTTTCCTTGCCCAGAGGATTGCCCAAAGAACCCTGGCAATGCATCTTTTATCAGATTCAATTCGCAAGCAGATTTGCGGGGTTGGGTTTAGCGAACGGAGGTCTTTTGAGTTTGGCAGGGGAATATATGCGCCTGAGGTTACAGAAAGGACATACGATGAGATGTTCCGGAGGGCTGAGGTTTTTCTCCGCGCGGGTCAGAGCGTAATCTTAGACGCAACATTTTTGAGTAGGGAGAGGAGGGGGCGTTGCCAGGATTTAGCAAAAAAACTTAAGGTGAAACCGCTTTTTGTTCTGGTTGAGTGTCCGGAAAGGGTTGTTGTTCAGCGTCTGAAAAGGAGGGCAGATGCCAAGGGTTTCTCTGATGCCGATATTGAGGTTTACCGAAGAATGAAGGAAGAGTTCAAGCCGCCCGAGCCGAATGGGAATTTGATAAAGGTTGACACCAGCCAGCCAATAGCAAAAGCGCTGAAAATGATTGAAGAAAGGTTGAAATAAGATGAAAGGTGTGATTGTCTTTTATTCTTTGACCGGGAATAATGAGGCGGTGGCAAAAGGGGTGGCGCAGGAACTGGGACTAAATCATATTAAAATAACAGAAGGGAAAAGACGCCGGGCGTTATCTACCCTCATTGACATTATTTTCAACCGGACACCTGAAACTGAACCTGAGCCGGAGGTGTTAAAAGGTTATGACCTGATTTTATTCTTTGCACCGGTCTGGATTGGTCATATTGCCACACCACTGCGAAAGTATCTTGAATACATCAAAGAGAATCGGGTAAGGTTCGGGTTTGTTTCCATCTGCGGCGGTGCCAATCCCGGAATTAGGAAAGAACTGAAGAGAAGGGCCGGCACCGAGCCAGAGGTATTTCTTGAGTTCCACATCACCGACCTTTTGCCTGAAGGAACAAAGCCAACAATTAAGACCTTAACCACATACCGTTTGACCGAAAATGATGTGAGAGAATTCACTAATACAATTGTCCAAACTGTGGGGGAGAAATTAGAAAGATAACCAGAAGCACAATTGGATGCTTAAAATTTCCTTGACAAAGAGATCTGAAATTTTAATATAATTAAAAATGGAAGCAAAATGTATGGAGCACCAGAGCTATTTCTTTAAGGTGATTCGGAGGTGAAATGGGATATAAAGTTTTTATAAGTCACAGCACACGAGACCGAGGGATAGTGATATCACTTGCAAATTTACTTAAAGACTTCGGTGTAGAGGTAATCGTTGCCGAGTGGTATCTTACTCCGGGTGCGCGGATTGATAAAAAGGTATTTACGCAAATCAGAAATTCCGATTGCGTAGTTGCATTGCTTACTCGAAACGGGATAAGGTCTAATTGGGTTAACCAAGAAATAGGTTATTCTTTTCAAGAAAACAAGCCGATTATTCCTCTCGTGGAAAAAGGTACAGATGCCAAAGATTTGGCAGCGCTGCAAGGTCGGGAATATATTGAATACGACCCCAATCAGCCAGACCAGGCTTTAAAAAAACTCTCAACCCATATTAAGTCTTTGAAGTTGAAAAAAGAAGAGCGACAACGGGCGTTACTTGTTTTGGGGGGACTGCTGGCATTTCTGCTTTTGCTTTCGGGAGGGGAAAAATGAGTGCAATTGTCTATAATCCCTCCAAGGATGAGCTGGTATTGAAATTGCGGTCAATAAAGGGCAAACCTACGAAGCAGATAAAGAGATTCAGACTATGGTGGGATGAGGAGGGTAATATCTGTGCGTTGACCATAAGTGGCTACACCGAGTTTAGGAAAAAAGTTCCTTGGATTCAATTGGGCGGCTTATGGAGAGGTGTAAGAATTGGGGCAGAGGATATAAAAGCGGCAAGAGCAGAATTGTTAAGACAAATTGAAGAGAAAATGGAGAATCGGTGATGCATTATGTTACCGATACCCATGCCTTAATCTGGTATTTAACCGATGACCCTTGTCTTCCCCGAAAAGCAAAAAGAATTTTCAGCGAAGATTATATCGTCATTCCGTGCATTGCGCTTTTTGAACTTCTTTATTTAATAGAAAAGAAAAAATTTGAAGTTAACTTTGCGGAATTTCTCAGTCTTATTGCCGCAGCAGCGAATTACAGAATAGAACCATTGTGTTTGCCGATAATTGAGAAAAGCCAGTTAATTCCGAGGGAAAAAGTTACCGACCCTTGGGATAGACTGATTGCAGCCACGGCGATACACTTGAACTATCCTTTAATAACACGGGACAAAAAAATAAAAGAGATTGGGGTAGAAATTATCTGGCAGTAGGCAAAGCAGGGGTTAATTGGTAAATCTGAGAGAATGATTGTGGTCAAAATTTGTCTTTCTGCTAACAAAATTAAATTAAATAACCTGCATAAGTATACATAAAGATAAACAAAATTCAGACGGGTGAAGTTGGGTTAAGTTCCGCATTTTCATAATTTAGCCAAAATCCAGTTTTACACCGGGGGTCACTCCCCCAGTGGTTTTGGTCTTGGTGGTTCTTGCGGAACCGATTGGCAGGATTGATTCAAGAAAGGTCTTTATGATTGCGGTGATATGAAAGTCAAAATCTCGTAAAGGGATTTGACTTATTTGTTTATTTGACAACAAATTTGAAACCCGTATTATATTGCAAGCCAGCTATGGTAAAAAGTAAAGTGATAGTAAGTTGTAAAAACCATCCAAGAATAAGTATCAGAAGGAGGTAAAATGCCCACAGATATAAAACTCTGGAGGATTAGAAAAGAAGGTCAGGAGGGAAAAGTGGTAGAAATACCTGTTTCTAAATTAAGCGAATTGGGACCACGAGAAGAGTATCTTCAAGACCTCATCTTAAAATACCCTGAAATCATAGAGGAAGAATTGACGATTATCGGCAAGGAAATAGAAAGTATTGACATTTTAGGTATAAACTCTGAAGGCAGGGTAGTGGTTATTGAGACGAAACGAGATGAACCCCGAGATGCGGTTGGACAGGCGTTAGATTATGCTTCTTTAATGTCAGAGAAAGATGAGGAATGGTTGAAGCAAAAAGCAAAGGAAAAGGGGGTTGACCTTTCAGAATATGAGGAGATTGATTTAGAAGCCCCGGTGATTTATGTTGTCGGAACAGAACCAGATGAGAAAATTGAGCGGATGGTTCGCTTTCTTGCCAAGTATGAACTGGACATAAATGTTATTATAGTCAGATTCCATAAGGATGAAAATGGAGAACTCTATTTAACTCGGACCTATGCAATTACCGATGAGGAGAAAGCAGAGTTAAAGGGAAAGAGAATCCGCGAAATTTATCATTGGGACGAGGAATCATATGTCCAGTATGCTAAGAGACTCAACGAAATGTTGGGTAATAATGTGGCTAAGTTTATAGAAGAGGTGAAAAAACATCCTAATATATTGTTTTATAAATTTGGGGAAAAGAAATACAGTGCACTATTATTATATGTGCGTAATAAAAAGATTCTCGAGCTATATGCATCCTTTGATAGTATTTATATCCACCCCGACAATATTAAGCGTTTTGAGTCAGCGCAATCTGAGTTATTTGTAAAAACTTTGGATAAACTCGGGTTTGAAATCCCAGCAGGAAAAAAGCAGTGGTTCAGAAGCATTAAAGATATGGATGAGGCAACGTTAGTCAGGTTAGTTGAAGAATTGTGTAACCTGGGAAAAGAAGAACCCAATTAGCACATTTCTGGGTATCAGAAAGTTAAAATTTTTAATGGACCGCGCTACGGACTAATTATACTACTAACCTTCTATTGATAATTCCTCATATCTAAGTATAATTTTGCCCTTGAGCGGGCATTTTTTTATCTCTGATGCACACTTAGGGTCAAGAACGCCAGCGGCTGAAAGGCGGCTGGCTGATTTTCTTTCAAGCATCAAGGGCAGGGCAAGTTCGCTTTATATCCTTGGTGATTTGTTTGAGTTCTGGTTTAGTTATAAGCGGGTGATGCCCAGCGCGGGTCTGGGAATTCTTTCGCAGATTGCGGAATTGAGGCGGAATGGGACAAGGGTAATTTTGTTCAAGGGCAATCATGATGTCTGGCTTGACGAGCGGCTGAAACAGGAGCTTGGTCTTGAGGGTTTTTATGATGAACTTGAGACCGAGATTGATGGCAAAAGGGTGTTTCTGATGCATGGTGATGCCTTGGATAAGGAGTTTTTGCCCAGGGT
>JBDRUF010000041.1 GCA_039801245.1 candidate division WOR-3 bacterium | reverse complement strand
GGGTTTTGGGTTCTTAGTTCCGGGTTCAGGGGGCGGATTTGGTGGAACAAATTTACGACCCTTGAGTTCAGAGGAGCGGAGGTATCTGAGGAGTCCGCCGATGAGGTTGGCGGTCTCTTGAGTTAGAGAGTTCAACGAATTGAAATCGTCCTTGTCAATGTATTTCTGGTCAAGGGCAACATAGAGCTGGGAACAGACTTCATTAGTTGAACCAAGAGCCATTGAGAGAAACTGGATAAACTCCTTTCTGCCACTGCGACCAAATCCTTCGGCAATATTGGACATAATGGAAACAGAGGCACGACGCAACTGGTCACGCAGGACAAAGTCCCGGGCAAATGGCTTGTGCCGGGTCAGCTCGTAGACCCGCTGCGTCAGTTCCCGCGCCTTTATCCAGGCGTCTATCTCTTCAAAGGTCTTGAATGTTGCCATAGGTTAGTTCATAGTTTTGAGTTTATAGTTCGGGGTTCGTAGTTTCTAAAACCAAGAACTAAGAACCAAGAACCCATAACTATTTTTTAGCCTTGACCTTTTGCTGTCGGACGAGGGTTGTGGCGCGGAAGAAGGATTCAAATGTGCCGGCATCGGTCCACCAGCCTTTGAGGATGTCATAGGTCATTGTGCCTTCCTTGATATAGGTGTTGTTGACATCGGTTATCTCCAGTTCACCACGGGCAGAGGGTTTTAATGTCCTGATGATGTCAAACACCCGGTTGTCATACATATAAATTCCTGTTACCGCAAAATTGGTCTTGGGCTTGGCAGGTTTCTCTTCAATCCCGATGATGCGGTTACCAGCAAGTTCCGCAACACCGAAGCGAGAGGCATCCTCAACCTCTTTGAGGAGAATCTTGGCACCCTTTGGCTGGGAGGTGAATGATTGGACATAAGGGGTGATGTCATCCTCAAAGATGTTGTCGCCAAGAATGACAACAATCCGCTCATCAGCGGCAAACTGCTCAGCAAGTCTTAAGGCATCGGCAATTCCACCCTCTCCTTCCTGATAGGCATAGTGAAGCCGGTCAAGTCCAAAGTCCTTGCCATTGCGCAAGAGGCGAAGAAAGTCGCCCGCGCTGTTGCCACCGGTTACAATCAGGATGTCTTTAATTCCTGCCTGAACAAGTTTTCTAATCGGGTAGTAAATCATCGGTTCGTCATAGATGGGCAGAAGGTGTTTGTTGGTTACCCGGGTAACCGGCAGCATCCGGGTGCCAAGACCACCAGCAAGGACAACGCCCTTCATAGAGAGGTTAAGGTTGAGGTTGAGGTTGAAAATTGGACGGGAGACCGAGGACCGGAGACCGAAGACCGAGAAGGAGAGGTTGAGGTGGAAAATTGGACGGAAGACGGAAGACCGAGGACCGAAGGGAAACAGGAATAGGTTGAGGATGGTTTTTGGTTCATAGTCTTTAGTTCATGGTTTGGGGTTCGTAGTTGGAGAATAGTAAAATTCATTATTTAGTATTTATAGAGATTTCAAGGCGGTTGTCAAGGAAAAAAGAGGGATTCCTCCACAGGCTCGGAATGACAGAAGAAAGACCGAAGACCGAGGACCGAAGACCGGACGGAATTTTCCCCTTCAGTCATTCCGAGCGGAGCCGAGGAATCGGAATAAGGGATTCCTCCACTCGCTTACGCTCGGTCGGAATGACATCCCCTCTTTGTCATTCCAGCCCGAGGTCAACACTGAGGTCACGCCATCCTGGATTCATTGAGCGGATTAGGGCAACCTTCTTTTCCCGGCGCCAGCGTTTTATCTGTTTCTCCCGAGTGATGGCAGTTATCGGGTCGCCATATACCTCATACCAGACAAGTTTATTAACATTGTATCTGGCAGTAAACCCGGAAATTATTTTATTTTTATGCTCATAAACACGGCGCGGCAGGTCTCGGGTTATACCCAGATAAAGGGTGCCGGTTTTGCTTGCCATCAGATAGACATAGAATTGCTGCGCCATAGGGAATGATATGGATACAGGTCATTGTTTCAAGGGATTCCTGCACTCCGGTCGAAATGACACCTTCTTCCCCGTCATTCCGAGCGGAGCAAAGCGGAGCCGAGGAATCTCACCCCCTTCTGTCATTCCGAGCGGAGCCGAGGAATCTATTATGAGGAATTTCTCCACTGTGGTCAAAATGACGAAAGGAACAGGTTAAGGTTGAGGTTGAGAATTGGACAGAGGACCGATGACCGAAAAGCAGACATAAGTTTTTACTTGACAAGGGAGTGGAAATACTCTAAATTCTGAAAAATGGTAAATTTACGAAGAGAAACAGTTTACCGGGAAGGGCTTTTTGCGGCAACCCCGTGGAAACGAACCCTGTTTTATGTGGTCAGTGATGCCCTGATAGTGCTTTTTGCAACCTTTCTTACCTATGCGGTGGCAACCCAGCATTTGCCGTTTGGTTTTAAAAGGTTTGGGCTGGTTCTGCCCTTTGCGCTCGCAGGGTTTTTGTTTCAGGGGGGTCTCAGTTTTCTTTTGAATAATTACAATCTGAAGTGGTCAACCTTTTCTCTGAGTGATATTCCCAGGACGATTTTGCCAGGTATCATCACAGCGGTGATTCTTGGCTTTCTTTCCGGGCTGAAACTTTTTGCCACCCTTACCCCTTGGTCAGCAATCACCTGGGGGCTTTTGAATACCGGCGGAATTGTTACGGTGCGTTTGAGCAAGCGTTTTTATCAGGAGGTCCTGCGCCGGGGGTTGAAGAAGAAGGCGATTTTGGTTGTCGGTTCGGAAAAGGGATATTTTTTGATTGATGTTTTGCGAAGGATTCCATATTTCAAATATGATATTGTCGGGTTTGTTGACCCTGACCCGGCAAACCGGGGTTGTGTAAGCCAGGGTCTTAAGGTTTTGGGCACATTTGATGAGATTGAGAGGATTGTGAAAAGACATCAGGTTAGAGCCGCTTTCATCTTTTTGAGTTCACATTCTGAAATTCCTCTGGGCAGGGTTTATGAGCAGTTGCACAATCTGAATGTTCAGGTTAAGGTGATACCATCACTTGCTGACCTGATTGAGAGTAATAGCAGAACCGGCGCAGGTCTGGTTGAATCGCTCGCAATCCATCAGTTAACCGGCAGGGCACCGGTTGCAGTTGACCCTGAGGAGATGGAGCGGTTTTTTGCCAATAAAAGGGTGCTTATCACCGGTGCGGGAGGGTCAATCGGGTCAGAACTTTGCCGCCAGATTGCCCGGTTTCATCCCGAGAAAATTATTCTCTTTGAACGGGACGATTCCAACCTTTTCTATATTGAGGAGGAGTTGCGGAAGAACCATCCTGAGGTCAATATCTATCCTTTTCTTGGCGACATTACCCATGAGGATGAGGTGAACCGGGCTTTTGAAAAGACAAAGCCCGAAATTGTTTTCCATGCTGCGGCTTACAAGCATGTGCCGATTCTTGAGTTCTATCCCTTAGAGGGGATAAAGGTGAATGTTCTTGGCACCCACATCGTAGCGCGGGCTGCGGTGAGATATGGAATTGATAGTTTTGTCTACATCTCAACCGACAAGGCGGTCAATCCCACCAGTGTGATGGGCGCAACAAAGAGGCTGGGTGAAATGCTTGTCACCGCAATGAACGGGCTGGGTGATGTGAGGTTTGTTTCGGTGAGGTTTGGCAATGTCCTGGCGAGTCGGGGTAGTGTTCTAACCCTTTTTGTTGATGCGGTGAACAGGCGCCAGCCAATCTATCTTACCGACCCGGAGATGAAAAGATACTTTATGCTCACAAGCGAGGCGGTGCTTTTGGTGATGCAGGCAGCCGCAATTGGCAATGGTGGTGAGGTTTTTGTGCTTGATATGGGCAGACCGGTGCGGATCAAGGACCTTGCCGAGAGCGTGATTCGCGCTGCTGGACTTGAACCTGAAAGAGATATCCCTATAATAATTAAAGGGAGAAGACCAGGTGAAAAGGATTATGAAGAGATTTTGACCGCTGAAGAAGGAACGACGGCAACCATAAAGGAGAGAATCTTTAAGGCGAAGATTTCAAATAATTATCAGTATGCTGAGATGAGTGAATTTCTGAAGCGGCTGGAGAGGCTTTTAGGAAATCAGGACCTTGAGCAAATCAAGGCTGAACTCAAGAACCTGGTTCCGAATTATCAGCCAGATAAGTACAATCTGGACCAAGTGCCCACCGCTTCAGGTTTATAATAAAAGGAGGCGTAAAATGAACAAAAAACACAGGAGATGCCTATCGGTGGTGGTGCTGGGACTTTTTGTCCTTGCTGCCCACGCACCGGCACAGTTTGACCGTACCGCACTATTGATTGACGCTCCGACTGCGGATGTTCTGCCCAGGGGCTCACTGGCGCTTACCCTGGTTGGAAGTTATCCGTTGCCAGATTTGGGTCATAACTACCCTAATCTTGAAGCGGGTGCAGGATTGCGCTTTTCGCCTTTCAACCGGTTTGAACTTGCCCTGACCGCATATACTTTGCAGGATTATGTTTTGGGTGCAAGTTATCAGATTCTATCAAGCGATAAATCGCCGCTTTCCCTTGCACTTGGGGTTCACGACATTGGACTTCATTCCTATGTCTCACCGGTTGGTCATGGTCTTGAGGATGCCTGGCCTGACTGGAAATATGAGAACCGGCAGATGGAAAGACCCTCACCGTTTGTGGTTGCCAGTGTGCCGTTGTTCAACAGGTTTGTTAGAGTCCATGCCGGAATTGGGAGAGGACGCAATATCGGCTATGGGTCGACCTCCAAGTATCTCAACTTGGATATCCTTTTTGACGAGCAGCACCAGTGGGCGGTAGGTTTATTTGGTGGCTTGGAGATAAACTTTACGAAGAACATCGGGCTGGCACTTGAGGCACAAGGAAGAGATGCCAATGCCGGGATAAAACTGAACTTTGGACCGCTGAAAGCCAATCTCGCCCTGACGAAGATTGAAGGGCTCATCTTCCCAAAGGATAAAGATGACAAGTTCGGCAGGGTGGCATTGGGGTTGACCTATCAGATTGATAACCTGTTAGGACCGAAAGCCCCTGCTCCATCACCTTATCCGGCTCCAGAGGTTGTGCCGGAAACCGTTGCTGTTGAAACCGTGCCACCGACAAGGATTGAACTGGCTAATATATATTTTGATTTTGACAAATCAGACATCCGACCTGGAGATGCAGAGATTCTAAGAGGGAATGCCGAGCAGATTTCCAGTTTAATTAAGGCAGGGAAGAAACCAGTTGTGACGATTGAAGGGCACTGCTGTCCAATCGGAACATCAGAATACAATATGGCTTTGGGATGGCGACGGGCAGAATCGGCAAAGGGTTATTTGGTGAACTTAGGCATTGATGCCGGAATCCTCAAGACCATCAGTTATGGCGAGGAAAGAATAGTTGAACATGACCCTGCCAAGTATTATCTCAACCGGCGCTGCGAATTCAAACTGGAATACAAATGAACCTGGGGCAGAAAGATAGTTTCAAGTTCATAGTTCGGGGTTCAGGGTTCGTAACTCTTTTATCTCTGTTTGCCCTCGCCTCGGCGCAGCCCGCTACCAGTGGCACAACGCCTTTGTATCAGACACCGATGTTTAAATACTATGTCTGGGGTCAGGTGCGATCCCCTGGTGCTTACAGCCTGAGTGCCAATCCTGATGTTGTTGAGTTGATTTCTGCAGGTGGCGGACCAACAACCGAGGCTGACCTTTCCAGGGTGGTTTTGGTTCGGGCAATTAGTAAGAGCCGGGTCAGGATTAACCTGAAGAAAATGCTCGCCAAAGGCGAGGTGATTCCGCTTTCACCTGGTGATGTGGTTATCGTGCCCCGCTCCTTCTGGTATAGTTTTCGGAACGAACTTACTTTTGTATCCACAGTAGCGGTGCTGGTTAATCTAACCCTGACCATTATCAATCTGACCCAGAAATAGGAGGAGAATGAGTTATCAAAGAAATGAAGAAAAGCCCGCAGTTATGATAACCAGTGGGTTAGCACCTGCGGAGACCCAAACTGACATTCAAGAGTATCTGCAAAGGTTTCTGAGGTGGAAGTGGCTCGGGGTGTTTGTTTTTATCATCGTGTTTGGACTGGTGACATTGTTGATTTTGCGCACACCACCGGTTTATGAGGGACGCGGAACGATGATGGCTACAGGTAAGGAGGATAAGGCATTCACTCAGATTACCTATCTATTGCCCCCTGCTCCGAAAATCGCCAACTATGTGGAGCTTTTGCGCAGCCAGCGTCTGGCAGAAATGGTAGTAAAAAGGCTGCCCGATTCAATTATTAAAAAAATAGAGTTCTATTATCCTAACGCCTCAATCACGAGCACCCTCCGCTCAATGATTAACGCCCGTGGAGTTAAGGAAACCGACATCATTCAGATCTCAGCGTCTGCCCGGGATAAGGGGATTGCCTGCGCAGTCGTGAACGCCTATCTTGATGCCTTTGTCCAGTATGATATGGAGAAAAGCCGTGTTGATGTAACTGCGGTCAGGGAGTTTATTGAAAATCAGTTCGCCGCAGTAAAGACAAGGCTGGATTCGCTGGAAAGGGAACTGGAGTACTTCAAGAGCACAAATAGGTTAGTTGATATCAACGAGGAAACGAAAAACCTTATCGACCGCCAGTCGGCAATTGCGGCTGCCTATGAGCAGGCGGCAACTGAGGCAGCAGCAAGTCAGGCACGGCTCAACCACATTCGGAATCTGATTGAGGAGGAGGGTAAGGGGCTTGCTGACAGACTGGAAAACATCAGTTCACCGTTAGTTGCCAATCTCAAGACCACTCTGAATCAGCTTGAGGTGCAGAAGACCAACCTTTTGATTCAGGGGTTTGCGGAGACCTCAAATGAGGTGAAAAACCTTGAGCGCCAGATTGACAGTGTCCGCAACCGGCTCAGGCTTGAATCCCAGGTCCTTATTGCTCAACAGGGTTTTACCGACCCACTCGGCAGATTGAGCAACCTGTTTGAGTCGGCACTAACACTGGAAACAGAAATCGCCACCAACAGAGCAAAACAGGAGGCTTTGCGCCAGGCTTTACAAAAGTATGATGCCACTCTCGCAAGGATGCCCGCAGCAGAAAGAGCCCTTGCCCAGATAACCAGAGATGTGGAAACCGGACGGAAGGTGTATGCCTACCTTTCCGAAAGGGCTGAGGAGGCGAGGATTCAGGAGATAGGCAGAATCCCTTCGGTACGGATTATTGACTATGCCCAGGGCGCAAGCAAGACCAGACCCAATGTCCGCACCGGAATAGTTTTTGCCCTTTTCTTTGCGGTTGTTGCCGCATTTGGCTCTGTTTGGCTTGCGGACCGGCTTGATGTTTCGGTGCGTTCGCCTGAGGATATGGAAAGACACGGCTTTACGGTTCTCGCAGCCATACCTGACCTGAGAAAGGTGGGACGCAGGCGCAAACGCATCATCCTGCCCGATTTCGCATCACTCTTCTCAAGATTCAGGTTAGGACGTCGTTATCGCCGGCACCGGTACCACCGGAAAAGCTACGATGATATTACCCAGCATCTCATTACCCATGCAGACAGTGAATCGTCAGGTGCTGAGGCTTTCAGGCTGTTAAGAACCAGCCTGGCATTCTCAGGTGTTGACCGACCTCTGCGGACAATTGCGGTCACATCCACTTTACCCGGCGAAGGCAAGTCAACCGTGGCAGTAAATCTTGCTGCGGTTATGGCTCAGGCAGGCTCCCGGGTGCTTTTGATCGATGCTGATATCCGCTATCCGTTGCTGCACCGTCTGTTTGGGCAGCCAAGAAAACCAGGGTTTACCGATTTGATAGTTCAAGGTAAAAGCACCGATGGGTTTGTATTCGGCACAAGGATTGAACGGCTCTCTTGGCTACCTGCCGGAACAACACCACCGAGTCCGGCTGACCTTTTTGTCTCGCCAGCAACCAGCGGACTGATCGATCGTCTATCAAGGGAATATGACTATGTGATCCTGGATACCGCACCGGTAATGATTGCCTCGGACACACCGGTTCTCTCGTCATTGGTAGATGCTACAATAATAGTTGTGATGGCGGGTAAGACACCGGTTCAGGCGGTAAATGCTGCCAAGGCATTGATTCAGAACTCGGGCGGCAAAATTGCCGGGTTTGTGCTGAATATGGTTAATCCTGCTTCTGGTGGATATGGAAGGTATTACTATCACTACTATTACAAGTACCGCTATTATCAGCGAGGTCCAGATACCCAGCCGGGTTCAGGTTCGCAATCCGGCATACCGGAACAGGGTCAGAGGTAACCGAACGAAGTAAAAATTCCTAACGCGCCTGGAGGGATTCGAACCCCCGGCCATCGGATTAGAAATCCGATGCTCTATCCAGCTGAGCTACAGGCGCATCGGGGAGACCCGATTCGAACGGGCGACCCCCACGTCCCAAGCGTGGTGCGCTAACCAGCTGCGCTACTCCCCGTCAATTTCAATATACTGAGTTTAAGGTCTATGTCAATCCCGCCACCGAACTTAATCTGGTTTGGAGGTAATTAAGAACCTTTTGAAATGCCCTTGCCCGATGGCTGATGCGATTCTTCACCGCCTGTCCAAGTTCGGCAAATGTCTGCGTATAACCTTCAGGGATGAAAATCGGGTCATAACCGAAACCGTGAATACCCCGGATTGTATGGGCAATCCTTCCTTCACAAACACCTTCAAAAATCTCCTCTTTACCACCGGGTTCAATAAGACAGACAACACAGCGAAACCTGGCGGTGCGTTTCTCCTCTGGCACCGCAATCATCATCAAAAGAATTCGCCGGTTCCGCTCGATGTCAGTCGCATCTTCACGGATGAACCTTGCCGACATTATTCCGGGCAAGCCATTAAGGGCATCAATCTCAAGACCCGAGTCCTCACCCAATGTCCACATCCCTGTCCGGGTAAATGCGGTTCTTGCCTTTTTGCGGGCATTCTCTGCAAATGTTGAACCATCTTCGGTTATCTTCAGTTCCGGGCAGACCTCATTTAACGTCAAAACCTCATGGTTATTTCCCTGAAAAATCTGGCGCACCTCATTTGCCTTAAACTGATTGTGGGTGGCAAGAAGTATTTTCACAGAAATTTTTTCCCTTTTTGGTCCTGAGCCATTTCTCCAAGGAGTTCTTTTAATCGACCAATCGCAGATTTGTGCGCAACCAGAAGCGCATCGTCAGAACGGGCGATGACAAGGTCTTTTAGTCCGAGCGTGGCAATCACACCATCATCTGAATAGATAATACAATTCCTGGTGTCCCTCCCAAACCAGAGCCCGGCACAAACATTGCCATCCTTGTCTTTCGGAAACCTCCTTTCCAGAGCCAGCCAGGAGCCAACATCATCCCATTGGAAATCGCTTCTGACCACAGCCACATTGTCCGCCCTTTCCATTATCGCATAGTCAACTGAGATTGACTCCACCCTGTGATATATTCTTTCAATCATCCCTTTTTCCTTGCCCGTGCCAATAACAGCGGTAAAAGCCGATAGTTGGTTGTAAAACTCAGGCATAAACCGTTGAAAGGCAGCAAGAATCGCATCAGCCCGCCAGACAAACATCCCTGAGTTCCAGAGATATCTGCCGCTTTTCACATACCGTCTGGCGGTTGCCAAATCCGGCTTCTCCTTGAATTCCAAGACCTGATAGGCAGATAAGCCCGCTCTCTTATAAATCTCCTCTCCAAAATGGATATAGCCGTAACCGGTGTCGGGTCTTGTGGGAACGACCCCAAATGTGACCAGTCTCCCCTGCTGGGCAACAGCTGCTGCCAGTTTCACCGCTTTGAGAAAAGAAGATGCGGGTGCGATAATATGGTCGGCAGGCAGAACCACCATCACCGCATCTGGGTCACGCTGATAAAGCATTGCTGCTGATAGACCGATTGCCGGTGCGGTGTTTCTTCCTGTTGGCTCCAAAATCAGATTTTGAGGTTTTACCTTTATCTCCTTTTTCAGGAGTGGTGCAAAACGGCTGGGTGCAACAAACAGCTGCCGGTTGAGCGGGCAAAGTTTTTTGATGCGCTCGCTTGTCTCTTTGGTAAGGGAGTGTTTACCGAAGAGGGTAACAAACTGCTTGGGCAGATTTGCCCGGCTCTTGGGCCAGAACCTCTCGCCCTTGCCTCCGCACAAGATTACCGCATAAAGATTTTTCATAAACTCCTTTTAATCTTACGCAGATAGGCGCTGACGGTCAAGCCTCCGGCACGGGTACGAATAACCACCGGCAGCCGTTGCTTATCCTCGGAGATAAAGACCGTTCCTAATGGTCCTGTGGTTGCCGGGGAGACAATCAGACAGTCAAACTCTCCTGCCTTGGTGCGCACCCTTTGTTTTCCAGAGGTGATAAACCTGACCTGCCAGTTGCGCCGGTCAATATGGCTGTTAATTACCAATGTTTCACCTTGATACCAGTTAACCCTCCGCAAATAAAACCACAGGGTCAGCATATCCCGGCAGGAGTCGGGCAAAACAATCTCTTTGCCATCATCATAGCGCGCCAGTTTATTTTCTTGGTCAAAGGTTGCGCTCCAGTTTGCCTCGTAGTTCTTTTCCCTTGTCCATTTACTTGAGCGAGATGTCAGCCAGTTATCAGCATCACACCAGCTCTCAAACTTGTATTTCGCCCAGAATATCCAGGAGAGATGCTCATCAATCTCAACCTCTGCCCGCAGACGCTCATACCTTTTACCATCAAGGCTCTCCGGACCAAGCCTTTCCAAGACCATTGAACCCAAGACCACCGGACCGTACTTGATATCATACTCCAGCCGCTCCTGAGGCGCCAAGGAAATTATCAAAAATAAATAGAACAGCACGCTCGAATAATAGCCACATCCCTGCCAAAATCAAGGAACAATTAATGACCAAAATTACCACGGGGATAGTCCCCCCACAAAAGGTGAAATTTTGCTAAGTTTTGAAAATGCGAGACATAACTAAATTTCACCCCACTGAATTTTGTGTATTTATACATAAACCTATTCTTGCCCGGAGATGCGGTTAAAGATTGACAGAGGGAAAAATTGTGGCATCCTAATAAAAAGGAGCAACAAAATATGAAAAAAGATATTGACATCAAGACGATGTGCGTTCACAGCAGTTCGCCGCCAGAAAAGGTAGGTCCGGTGGTTGAGCCCATATACGCCTCATCAACCTTTCGCTTTGCTGACTTCCAGCACGGTGCTGACCTCTTTGCCGGCAAGACTTCGGGCTACATCTACTCAAGGATGCTCAACCCTACGGTTGAACTCTTGGAGGACTGCCTTGCCTGTCTTGAGGGCGGCAAGAAATCCCTTGCCACCGCCTCGGGTATGGCAGCGATTCAAACCCTATTTACCGGACTGGTATCGGCTAACGAGCACATCATCTGTTCACAATCGGTTTATGGACCAACCGCAACCCTTTTAGAGAACTATTTAAGCCGTCTCGGAATAAAATCAACATTTGTTGACAGTTCCAATATCAACGAGGTGGCGGCGGCATTTCTGCCTGAGACCAGGCTGGTCTTTATTGAGACCCCGGGCAACCCCACCTTGGTTATCGCTGACATCAGCGCCATCGCCAAGATTTGCCACAAAAGGGGCGCCTTACTTGTTGTTGACAACACCTTTGCCTCCCCGGTTCTCCAGCAGCCGCTAAAACTGGGTGCGGATATTGTTGTTCACTCCCTGACAAAATTTCTTAACGGGCATGCCGATGTTGTCGGTGGTGCCATCATCGTCAAGGATGAAAAACTTTATGAACGGTTGCGTAAGACCCTCAATCACTGGGGCGGGGTTTTGGCTCCGTTTGAGGCATTTTTGGTGTTAAGGGGTATCAAGACCCTTGCCCTGCGGATGCAACGCCATTCGGAAAACGCCCAGAAGGTTGCCGAGTTCCTTGAGTCCCATCCCAAGGTCTCCTGGGTCCGTTTTCCCGGCTTACCAAGCCACCCCCAGTTTGAACTGGCAAAAAGACAGATGAGCGCTCCTGGTGGTCTGATAACCTTTGAACTCAAAGGCGGATTTGACGCAGCGCGTAAACTCCTTGATGCCACCCAAATCTTTATCCTGGCGGTCAGTCTTGGAGGTGTTGAGAGCCTGATTCAGCACCCAGCATCAATGACCCACGCCTCAATGCCACCAGCGATAAGGCAAAAGGCGGGTATTACCGATGGTTTGATCAGGCTTTCGGTGGGTATTGAAGATGTTAATGATTTAATCTGGGATTTGGAACAGGCGCTCGCCCGGATATAGATTGTATTGACATCCCGAAAGGGCTCGCTATGATAAATAGACTGTTTTGGGGCTGTAGCTCAGTTGGGAGAGCACCTGCTTTGCAAGCAGGGGGTCGCCCGTTCGAATCGGGTCAGCTCCATTATCTCTCAGCGCAAAAGTATCCGGGCATCAATCGCTGCCGCACCCTCCCCCTCGTAATAGACAAATAACGGGTTGATATCAATCTCATCAAAATCGGTAAAATCGGTCACCAGTTGGGAAAGGCGCTGGATACAATCCTTGATCACCCTTTTGTCCCTTGCGGGCTGACCGCGGAAGGGTTCGAGCAACCGGTATGCCTTAATCCCGGTTATCATTGAATCGGCTGAAAGGTCATTTACCGGTGCGACCCTGAAGGTCACATCCTTCAAAACCTCAACAAGAATCCCACCCAGCCCGAACATCAAAATTGGACCAAAATGCGGGTCACGCTTCATACCGAGGATTGTTTCCAGACCACTGGACCTTGCCATCTTCTGCACCATCACACCCCAGATTTCTGCATCCGGCTTTCTGCCCTTGACCTGTTCCATCATCGCATCATAGGCGCTGCGCAGTTCCTCTTCTCCCTTCAGGTTGATGCGCACCCCGCCGAACTCGGTCTTATGCAGGATGTCAGGTGAGACAATCTTTATCACCACCGGATAACCAATCCGCTCTGCCGCCTTTACCGCCTCATCTTGACTTTTGACAAGTTCAAATTGGACAACCGGTAAACCGTAGGCTTTCAGAATCTCGTGGCACTCGGGCTCGGAAAGATAGGGACGGGGACGGCTCTTTGCCTGCATAACCAGTTTCCGCACCTTCTCCCGGTCAACATCATTGTAGACAACAACCTCACCTGGCGGTCTTTGGCTCATCCTGGAAAACTCTGCCATCGTTGCCAGCGCTCGGGCGGCATTTTCGGGAAAGTGGTAATGAGGGATGCGGCGCCGCAAAAGTGTCCGTCTAATTGCGGTGCTGTCGCCCATTGTCTGAATACAGGCAAGGATGGGCTTGTCCGTATTTTCGCTCTCCTCAACAATCACATTGGCGATGTCAATCGCCTCAGCAACAACCGTTGGTGTCCAGATAGGAATAACCCCGTCAACATTCTCATCCTGGAGTAGAATCCTGAATGCGGCACGATAGCGATTGGCATCACCATCCCCGATGATGTCAACCGGATTGTTAGTTGAGGCTGCTGCAGGCAGAACCTTCTTCAGTTCTGCCCTGGTCCTTTCGGTCAGATTTGCCATCTTCAGACCGTTACGGATGCAGGCGTCGGTTGCCATAATCCCGATACCACCGGCATTGGTAATTATCGCCACCCTGGGACCGCGCGGTCTGGGCTGATATGCCAGTGATGCCGCCTTGGCAATCAGCTCGTTAACGGTTTCAACGCGCAGGACCCTTGCCTGGGCAAAGAAGGCGTTGTATGCCTCATCAGAACCGGCAAGGGCACCGGTATGGGATGATGCCGCCTTTGCCCCTTCGGTGGTCCTGCCCGCCTTGATTGCCAGAATCGGCTTCGGTCTTTTCGGATGGGAGGTTATCTCCCGGGCGATGCGCATAAACTCAGGAGGGTTTACCAAATCCTCAAGATAAAGGGCGATGACATCGGTCTCGGGGTCATCCTTCAGATAAGCCAGGAGGTCACACTCATTAATGTCCGCCTTGTTGCCGATAGAGACAAACTTACAAAGCCCAACCTCCTCGGCATCAGCATACTCGAGCGCATTGACCCCAACAGCACCCGACTGGGAGATTAGCGCAATGTTACCATATCTTGGCATCACCCTGCCAAAGGTGGTGTTCAACCGCACCTCTGGGCTGGTATTAATCATCCCGAAGCAGTTGGGACCGATAAGCCTTATCCCCCAGGTTCTTGCCCTTTCCCTTACCGCCTGTTCCAATGCCGCACCTGTTGGTCCCAACTCCTTGAACCCGGCAGAGATAACTATCGCCCCCTTCACCTTTTTCTGACCGCATTCGGCAAGAACAGCAGGAACCGTAACCGCGGGCACAATCAGAATCGCCAGGTCAATCTCATCCTCAATATCAAGGATTGAGGGAAATGTCTTTACCCCTAAGACGCTCTTCGCCTTCGGATTGACCGGATAGACAACACCGGTATAGCCATTGAAGAGGATATTGGCAAAGAGCGCCCGACCAACCGAACCCTCCCGATTAGAAGCGCCCAGCACCGCCACCGAACGGGGTTTGAAGATAAAATCAAGGTTGGTTGAACTCATTTCTCAAACCTCAATGTCAGGATGTAAACCCCGTCCTCCCACTTCGTCTCGAGAGGAAAACCGGTCTTGGTCACCAAGCGATAGGCACGGGTATTGGAATCAAGGACATAGCCAACAAACCCCTTTACACCCTTCATCCTCGCCACCCGAATCAGGTGATTGAACAGCGCGGTGCCAATGCCCTTGTTTTGAAACTCATCCATCACCTCAATGGCAAACTCAGCAAGTCCAGTTGCCGGGTCAACATAGTAGCGGGTAGAACCCACAATCTGCTCCTCACCATTCTTGCGCACAATCGCCACCAGCGCCATCTCCTTCTCGTAGTCAATATTTACAAACCTGGTCAGTTTATCATGGGGCATCGCCTTGATATAACTGAAGAAGCGGTAGAAAACCGTATCCCTTGAAAATGAGTAGAACAGCTCCCGCATTCCCGGCTCATCGGTTGGTTTTATCGGTCTGATGAATATTGTGCTGCCATCAGGCAGTTTCACCTTGGTCTCAAACTCCTCAGGATAGCGGGCATAGACCAGCGACTCCTCAGGCTGGTCCTGATACACATAATGCCGCTCCTTTGCCTGACGCAAAAGTTCTGCCCGGAACTTTGGATGGGCAATGGAAATCAATGCCAGCGCCCGCTCCCTTATTGACCTACCGTGAAGATAGGCAACACCCCATTCGGTAACAACATAATGGACATCGCCGCGCGATGTTACCACACCGGCACCTTCAGAAAGCACCGGCACAATCCGCGAAAACTGGTCGTTGTCCCTGGTTGACTTCAGAACGATGATCGGCTTGCCATCCTTTGAACGCGCCGCGCCCCGGACAAAATCAAGCTGACCCCCGATACCGGAGTAAAACTTGTAACCGATGGAATCCGCGCACACCTGACCGGTAAGGTCGATCTCCAGTGCCGAATTGATTGAGACCATTTTCTCATTCTGGGCGATGACAAACGGGTCATTGGTATAATCAACCGGATGGAACTCAAACATTGGATTGTTGTCAATGTAGTCATAGAGCCGCTGGGAACCCATTGCAAACGAGGCAATAACCTTGCCCGGATGGAGCGTCTTTTTCCTATTGGTAATCACGCCCGCCTCAATTAAGTCGATGATGCCGTCAGAAAACACCTCGGTATGCACCCCCAAATCCTTCTTATCCTTGAGATAA
>JBDRUF010000040.1 GCA_039801245.1 candidate division WOR-3 bacterium | reverse complement strand
ATTATGACAAGGATGGTAACATCGTCGGGTTTGAGATTCTTAATGCCTCCAAGCGGGTAGAAAACCCCCGGTCGTTGGAGTATGCGATAGCGTGATAGGCGAGGGAATTAGTTCTTAATTTATAGTTTTTGGTTCTCAACTACGAACTTAGAACTAAAGACCAATAACTAACCTGAGGGATTCCTCCACTCGCCTACGGCTCGCTCGAAATGACAGAAGAAAGACCGAAGACGGAGGACCGAGGAGCAAAGCCGAGGAATCTGAGTAGTTTATGGTGAATTTGACAGGGTTAATAATGTGGTTAATTTATTTGAGACTGAATGAAGAACAATAAGCGGATTTATCTTTCACCACCGCATATGAGCGGTGAGGAGCTGGAGTTTGTTAAGGAGGCTTTTGCCTCCAACTGGGTTGCGCCTTTAGGACCGATGGTTGATGCCTTTGAGAAGGAGTTTGCCCAAACTATTGGTGTCCCTTATGCCTGTGCGCTTTCATCCGGAACTGCGGCTCTGCATCTGGCTTTGAGGATAGTTTTAGGAAGAGCGGTCGGTCATCGGTCATCGGTCATCGGTCAGGCGCGAAGCGCTGAGGTTATCTGTCCGACCCTGACCTTTGCGGCAAGCGCCAATGTGATTGTCTACGAGGGCTGCCGTCCGGTCTTTATTGACTGCTCGCCTGATACCTGGACCCTTGACCCGGAACTTTTGGAGGAGGAACTTGAAGGTTGCGCAAGAAAGGGGAAGCTGCCAAGGGCGGTGATTACGGTTGACCTTTATGGTCAGCCCTGCGATTATGGGCGGATTCTTAAAGTCTGCGAGCGGTATGATGTGCCGGTGATTGAGGATGCGGCAGAGGCGTTGGGAGCAAGGTATGAAGGAAGACCGGGGAGTGGAGACGGAAGACCGGTCGGTCCTGGTTTTGCTGGCTCTTTTGGCGTGGCCGGTGCGTTCTCTTTTAACGGAAACAAGGTGATTACCACCGCTGGGGGAGGGATGCTGGTCTCCCATAATAAGGAGGTTGTTGATAAGGCAAGGTTTTTGTCAACCCAGGCTCGAGACCCGGCACCTTATTACCAGCATTCAGCGATAGGGTTCAATTACCGGCTGAGTAATATCCTTGCCGCAATCGGCAGGGGGCAACTGAAGGTTCTTTCTGAGCGGGTGGCAAAGAGGCGCTGGATATTTGACTATTATCAGAGGGCTTTGGGTGACCTGCCCGGGGTAAGGTTTATGCCGGAGGCGAGTTATGGTAAGTCAAGCAGGTGGCTCACCTGTATGACGATAGAAAGACCGAAGACTGGAGACCGAGAACCGAAGACGGACAGAGGTCCATCGGGGTTGGTGATGGGGATTATTGAGGCGCTGGAAAGGGAGAATATTGAGGCAAGACCTATTTGGAAGCCCCTGCATCTGCAGCCGGTATTTAAGGGTTGCCGGGTCAGGGGCGGAAGGGTTGCAGAAGGGCTTTTTGAAAACGGAGTTTGTCTGCCCAGCGGCTCAATCCTGAGCGAGGATGACCTGGAGCGGATTTGCGCAGTAGTGAGAAAGCAAGTTCTTGGTTTTTAGTTCCCCGTTCTTAGCTATTAAAAACTATAAACTAATAACCCGTTTACGCAAGCAGGTTGCGGGCAATCACAATCCGCTGGATCTCTGATGTCCCTTCGTAAATCTCCATACACTTGGCATCGCGGTAGAGCCGTTCAACCGGATACTCCTTGGTGTAGCCATAACCGCCAAGAATCTGCACCGCCTCCCTGGTGACATCAACCGCGGTTGTTGCCGCAAACAGTTTTGCCATTGCCGCCTCCTGGCTGAAACGGGGTCTGCCCGCATCCTTCTGCCCAGCCGCATAATAGACCAAAAGTCGCGATGCCTGAATCCTTGTCGCCATCTCTGCCAGTTTTGCCTGAATCATTTCAAATTCGCAGATGGGTCTGCCAAACTGCTTGCGCTCCTTGGAATAGGCAAGCGCCTTTTCCAGTGCCGCCTGGGCAATTCCGGTTGCCTGGGCACCGATGTCAATCCTGGACACATCAAGGGTTCCTAAAGCAACCTTGAAGCCGGCATTGACCTCACCAAGGACATTCTCCTTAGGCACCTCGCAGTCCTCAAAGATGAGTTCGCAGTTGGCGGTGGCGCGCAGACCCAAAAGGTCCTCGTGCTTGCCCAAGGAGAAGCCCGGAAAATTCCGCTCAACGATAAATGCGGTGACACCCTTTGAGCCCAGTTCTGGCGCGGTCTTGGCAAAGACGATGAAAAGTTGGGCAGCACCGGCGTTGGTGATGAACCGCTTTGAGCCGTTTAGGATGTATCTGTCACCCTTAAGAACCGCCCTGGTCTCCATTGACGCCGGGTCACTGCCGGCGTTCGCCTCGGTCAGACCAAAGGCACCTAAAAGTTCGCCGGTTGCCATTCTTGGCAGGTATTTCTCCTTTTGCTCTTCTGTCCCCCAGTTGACAATTGGCCAGGCGGCAAGGGTGTTGTGAACCGCGGTGATGACACCGGTTGAGCCGCAGCCACGGGAGATTTCCTCAATCGCTATTGCGAGCGAGACAAAGTCATACTGCACCCCACCGTACTTCTCCGGAATGGTCATACTCAACAGCCCAAGTTCGGCAAGTTTCTTGACCGTGTCATAGGGAAACTCGGCAGAGGCATCAATCTGTGCCGCCTTGGGTTCAAGTTCCTTATTGGCAAAGTCGCGCACCATATTGCGCAGCATAATCTGGTCTTCGGTCAGGTTAAAGTCCATCTTTTCCTCCTATGTTTCCTTTAAAACTTCCTTGGCGATAATCAGGCGCATTATCTCTGAAGTGCCCTCGCCGATTTCGCCCAATTTGACATCACGGTAAACCCTGTTTAATGGCAGTTCATCGGTGAGGGCAATCTCACCGATGGTGTTAATAGCGGTATTGACCGCACGCACCGCCACCTCTGAGGCAAAGAGTTTGGCAAAGGCACACTGCTTGTCCGCCCTGATGCCCTTGTCCTTGAGGACTGCCGCATCGTAGACCAGAAGCCTTGCCGCCTCAACCTCCATCGCCACATCGGCAATCGCCTTTGAGTTCTGCTGGGAGATCTCCCTTTTCCTTGCCCAGTTGACCAGGGCATCAAGGGCAGATTGCGCCATACCCAGGCAGAAGGCACCAATGGAGATTCTGCCACCATCAAGGGTCTCCATAAATATGCGATAGCCGTCATATTCTTTACCAAGGAGATTCTCCTTGGGCACAAAGAGCTCCTCAAAAGCCAGTTCCACGGTGTTGGAGCCGCGCAGTCCAAGTTTGTTTTCCTCCTTGGCAACAACAAAGCCCTTGGATTTGGTCTCAACGATGAAGCAGGTGATGCCTTTGCGACCAAGTTTTCTATCAAGGGTGGCGGCAACGATAACGGTGCCGGCATAAGCGGCATTGGTGATGAACCGCTTTGAGCCGTTAAGGACATAGCCGGCATCACTCTTGCGCGCGCTGGTCTCAATACTGGCGGCATCGCTGCCGGCATTGGGTTCGGTCAGACCAAAGGCACCGAGGTATTCACCACGGGCAAGTGGCGGAATGAACCTTTTCTTCTGCTCCTCGGTGCCAAACTTGTAAATCGGATAGGTGCCAAGTGAGGTGTGGGCGGCAAGGGTCAGACCGGTGGCGGCGCAGGCACGGGAAACCTCCTCAACCGCAATCGCATAGGCAAGGTGGTCAAGCCCAAGACCACCAAGTTCCTTTGGCCAGGGGATGCCGAGATAGCCCTTTTCGGCAAGCGCCTGGACATTCTCCTTGACAAATCTGCCGCTCTGGTCATAACCCTTTGCCCTTGGTGCAATCACCTCCTGGGCAAATTCGCGCACCTCTTTTTGAAACTGTTGATGAAGTGAGGGTAATAGCAAGGTTGCCTCCTAAATATAGTAATGGTCAGGGTCAATCTCCTCACGCAGGAGCCGGAGCTGTTCATCGGTTGGCTCAGGGTTGGTGACAAGCCGGTCTGCGACCAGAAGTTCAAACCCGGTATTTTTTAGCACCTGGTCAACCGTAACACCAGGGTTCAGTCCGATCAGCCTCATCCTCTTTGACTCGGGTTCAAAGTCCATTAGTGCCAGAGATGTTACCACCCGATATGGACCGGTATTTGGTGGCAACCCTGCCTTTTCCCTGGCGCCAGGACCGGTGAGATAACCCGGGGTGGTGAGAAAATCAACCTTGGGCACAAACCTTCTGGTGTCGTGCTGGCGGATGATGATGATGTTTTTCCAGCAGTGGGAGCCGACATCATTGGCACCACCAGAGCCGGGCAGACGCACCTTTGGCGGCCAGTAGTTGCCAATAACAGTGGTGTTCAGGTTGCCGTACATATCAATCTGGGCAGCACCCAGAAAGCCGTATTCAATAAACCCGCGCTGCGCGGTCTCCATAATATCGCAGATGCCCGATGCCGCAACCGCCTTGTGAAATGTGCGGGATTCACCAACCGCCAGGGGCAGTTTCTCCAAAGATGCGCCGGTCCCGCCGAACTCAAAGATTGCCACCAGATTCGGTGCACGGGTCTTTTTCGCCAGGGCAGCAGCGAGCATCGGGATGCCGGTCCCAATAAATGCGGTTGTGCCATCCTCCATCAGACTACTGGCAAGGCAGATTAAAAACTCAACCTCGTTGTATCTTGCCATCACCGACCTCCAATCTGCTTTTCCAGCTGTTTTAATCTTTCCAGACCGACCTTCTCCACATATTCGGCGTGGTTCTTGCAACCGTAGACCCATTTATCCAAATAGGCCTTGGTCTTTTCCGGGTCAGCCGAGTCCTTGTAGTACTGATTGAGATGCTCCTCATCACGCCAGTAGCGATAGCACATCTCACCAGGGTGGGAGCCGTATTTTGCCTCCACCACCGCATCAACCAGATAATAGGGGATGACCGTCCTTTCTGGATAGCGCCTGATCTCCTCATTTGAGATGATCTCCTCAGTTGAGACAATCAGCCTCTTTGATGCCCGGGCAAGTTCAAACCCGAAACCGGATATGCCCTCAATCCGGCAGTTGCCGAACTCATCAGCCTGATGGACATGGATAAACCCGACATCAAGATAGAGCGCAGGCAGAAGGCAGATGGGTTTGCCGGTCCAGGGGTCCTCAACAACCTTGGCAGATGAGTATTTCAAGGTGTCGGTGCCCAGCATTGAGCGCACCGGGATAAACGGAACACCCATCGCCGCTGCCTTGAACCGCCAGGATATGGCGGCATTTGACCATTCGGTTGTCTTTACCCTGCCGGACTCAACCGCCCGGCGCAAAACATGGGAGATGCCATAAACCTCCCAGCCGATATAGGTGATGTCAAGGGCATCAACCAGGTCCGCGGCAAGCAATAGGTCAATCTCATGAATGCCCTGACCCGCCATCCGGAGATGTTTCTTACCCTGGCGGATGAGTTCCCTAATCAAGGACATCGGTGCCCTGACCGTGCCGTAAAGTTCGGTGCCGATGTAATCACCATCATTGACAAAGCGGCTAATCGCCTCCTGCTCGGTCATCACCTTGGGCACGAGTCTGGTGCTTTTATTCTTATGGACCCATTCCCGGAAACCGTCAGGGTCCGGTGGTTGAAAAAGTTCGCCGAGACCAGATTCAATTACCTTCATATTTTCCTCCGAAACTATTTTATTATTGCAGGACAATTTATTTAATTATAGGATATTAGAAATCAGAATCTCTTTGTCAAATCTTACTTCAGACACCAAACCCTAAGTGTATATAAAACTACACAAAATTTCCCCGGGCTGCAATTGCTTACCTTATGAAATTTCGCAACTTAGCCAGTTTTCAAATTTTCCCGGTAACAATCCCCCTGGTGGTTTTGGCTGCCGGCTTTGCCTTTAATGAAAGAGCTGGAATTATAATAGCATTTACCTTTAGGTTTTGGGGAGCAAATTGGAGAGAAAATGATATTTTAGTGATAACCAAGGCATTGGAGAAGGTTGTTACAAAATTATTGACAACGGAATAAGATTGATTAAAATTACTTGTGCTGCTGAAGGATATAAATAAAAAAACAACTTAAGGAGGACTTTAATGATACAGGAATTTAAAGATGGCGGCGGCATAATGTGGTTTCTCTTGGTCTGTGCGGTCCTCGGCATCGCACTGACCCTGGAAAGGCTTTTCACCCTTTTTATCAGGACACGGGTGAATGTGAAGAAGTTCAGTCAGAAGTTGCTGCAGACCGTGGAGCAGAACGGTATTCAGGCGGGGATTGAGTTGTGCGATAAGACCCCGAGCCCAGTGGCAAAGGTGCTGCGCGCAGCGCTGCTCAAGGCGGATGCGGACAGAACGGTGATGGAGGATGCGATTGTCCGTGCCGGCGCAACTGAACTGGCATTTTTGGACAGGGGTATGGCGCTTTTGGCTGGTCTCACAACGGTTGCGCCCTTCTTTGGGTTCTTGGGAACCGTGTCAGGAATGATTGGTGCATTCAAGGCGATTGCTGCGGTCGGCGAGGTTGACCCGACCGTTGTCTCCAGCGGTATTGCTGAGGCGCTCATCACAACCAAGTGGGGTCTCATCATTGCTGCGCCCTTAGCAATCATTCATATCCTTTTTTCTGGAAAGGTCAACGGTTATCTCCGTGATATGGAGACCGCATCAAGCGAACTTTTGGACTATTTAGTTACCAGGCGCGGCGCGTGTAAGGAGTAAATAATGGCTTTGACTCTGCGACCCAGGGGCAGGAGTTCAGTTCAGCCGAACATCCCTACCGCCTCAATGGGTGATATCGCCTTCCTCATCATCATCTTCTTTATGACCACCAGTATCTTCAGCCGGGAAAAGGGTCTAAAGATTGTTCTTCCAGAAAAGGGTGCGGAGACAAAAATCAAGTCGGAAAACATCCTGACTGTGGCTGTCAGTCAGACCGGACAGGTTCTCATTGGCGAAAGGGTGGTGAACATCCCGGAGGTGAACACGATTGTCCGCGAGGAACTGGCAAAGAATCCACAACTGGCGATTGCCCTCCGCGTGAGCAGAAAGGCACCCTACCAGACAATGATTGAGGTGTTTGACCAGTTGAAGGTCGCTAAGGCGGAAAGAATCAGTCTGATGCCGGTTCAGGAGGAGGAAGGGGGAGGGCAGTGAGGCGCATCGCCTTAAAAAAGGCAACAACACCAAACATCCCCACCGCCTCCACCGCGGATATCGCCTTTCTCTTAATCATCTTCTTTATGGTCTCCACCCATTTCCGGACCGAAAGGGGGTTAAGGATTAATCTGCCCAAGGCGGAGATGACCGAGCGGATTCTGAAAAGGAGAAATGTTGCCGCAATCTGGATTGATGCCACCGGCAGAATGACAGTCAATGACAACTGGGTGAGTCCAGCGACAATTACCAGTTTGATGGCGGAAAAGGTGATTGAAAACCCAGAGCTGGTGGTCCTTTTGCAGGCGGACAAGGATGTGAAATACGGGTTTGTGACCGATGTGCTTGAGGCGCTGAAGGATGCCCGCGCATTGAAGGTAACATTTGCCACCAGTTATGGCAAAGGGGGTGGCTGATGAACCAGACACCAAGAGGCATCGCCTCCCTTGAATGGGAGGAGCGTTATTATGCGGTAGCGATAAGGGTAGGGTTGATAGCCGCACTCGTGATTACCATCTGTGCCTTTCTCTTTTTGCCCAAGGAGTTTGTTGTCAAGCCATATCAGTTAAGGCGCTCGGTAGAGATGGTGATGGAGGCTTTGCCTCCAGAACTGGAGAAGATTGCGGAGCCACCAAAGGCGGCAAAACCTTCGGTTCCGGTTGCGGCAGCAAGTGAAGCCGAGGTTGAGGCAACAACCGTTGAGGCAACCACCTTTACCGAGGTGACAAAAAGGGTTGAGGAGACCGATATTCCCGTTGTCCCTTTTTGGAAGGTGGAGAAAAAGCCTGAGCCGGTTTCTATTCCCAAGCCGGTCTATCCGGACCTGGCGCGCAACGCCGGAATTGAAGGCAGGTGCGTTGTGGAAGCGCTGGTTGATGTTGACGGCTCTGTAGTTGACGCTAAAATAATTAAAAGTTCGGGAAACCAGTCCTTGGATGCGGCAGCGATAGAGGCGGCATTCAAGGCAAAGTTTACCCCGGCAATGCAGCGGGATAAACCGGTGCGGGTCTGGGTCTCAATACCGTATCAGTTTACGCTGCAATAAAGGGGAAAATGATAGTTAGTTAAAAACAAAAAGGAGGATGACAATGCGTAGCATGTTTTGTCTGATGCTACTGATTCCCGCACTGATCTTTGCGGGTAATCTCCACCCGGTTAAGGTTCTGCCAAATGAAAACCCGGGTAATGGTAAGACACCGGCAGCGACGGTAAACCCTCACCCGCCGGCAACTGTCAAATTTGTTGTTGGCAGGGTTGATACGATTGGTGGCACCACCTATGACTGGCAGTCCAATGGTCCGAGTTATCGCTGGCTGGTGAACGCCCCGGGATACGGTCTACATGCAACCTGGATGTTCTCTGCCGAACCACCACCATCCTGGACCGACCGCAATATGCGTTATAACTATTATGACTTCACCACCGGTATGTGGAACTTTGTTGAGCCTGGTGATTTTATGGCGTCTGGTGTAAATGTGTTTACAAATCGCTCCGGATATGGCAATGTTGATTTTAACCCGGCTAATGGTGCGGCAATTATCTCCTGCCATCAATCACCTGGTGGTGCAGCAATCAGACCGGTTTTGGCAAGAGACCAGGAAACAGGTCAAGGTTTATTTGAATACTGCGACGGCTCACCAAATACTGAAGGGTATCTTTGGCCATATATCGGCTATGATGGCGAGGTATTCCACTGTGCTTTACTGGATGACGCTACGAGAGACCAGTTATATTACACCAAGGTTGCAACCTGGTGTGAATGGGAGCCACCGGTTGGAATCGTTGCACCCCAACCCGACCCTGGATTTCCAGATCAGAACATTGCGGTCTCAAAGATAAGTGGGAAGATATGCATTACCTGGGTTCAGACCCCGCCTTCTGGATTTATGGATGAGCCTGCGTACTATCGGATTTCAACTGACGGTGGCACGACCTGGCAGGACCCGGTGATTCTTGAAGACCCGCCAGCATACACACCTCCTGACACCAACCCCTCTTTCCACATCGCCTCGCTCTTTCCCTATTTTGACAGTGAGGACCGGCTGCACATCGTCTGCCATGTTACCCCATTTGTTAGGGATACAAACTGGATTCTCCCCGCAGAGGTCTGGCACTGGTGCCCTGACAACAACCCGAACTGGAGCCGCATCCATCGTGCCGATGCCGAGAGCCTTGCCGGTCCTGTAGGTTCTAACGCCTCCCTTGCCTGTCGCGCCAGTATCGGCCAGGACAGCCGTGGCAGGCTGTATGTTGCTTGGGAGCAGTTTGACCCGCTTAATCTTGAGCCCCAAACCGAGCTTCTCCGCGCCGATATCTATATGGCGCTCTCTGAGGATAATGGCAATACCTGGCTCCCTGCAGTGAAGATAACAGAGGCAGGAACAGCATCCTGCCGTTATCCCTGTGTTGCTGACCGGGCAGTAGAGCAAAACGGAACGATTTTGATGCCGGTAATATATATGATAGACCAGATGGCAGGTACGGTGGTACTGGAAACGCCGCAGGGTCAACCTACTAACAACCCGATTGTGGTTCACTGGGTTCAAGCAGAGTCCCTTGGTGCGGGTGTGGCAGACCTGCCCAAGAATAACCCAACCCGCGTTGAACTTTCGGCATCACCCAACCCGTTTTCATCAAGAACAGTCATCTCCTATACAGTACCTCGCTCTGGAAATGTCTCGCTTGTCCTTTATGATGCCGCGGGCAGACCGGTCAAAACCCTTGTGAATGGCTACCGGGAAGCAGGTAGGTATACACTGAATTTGAACGGCAAGGAACTCTCCGCTGGTATCTACTTCTACACACTCTCAGTAGATGGCACCTCCCTGACAAGGAAGTTGACGGTCGCGCGTTAGCAGAAGAACCGATTGTTTTGAGGGCGGGTGAAAAACACCCGCCCTTTTTAATTTCTGCCCTTGACTTTGCCTTCTCTTTAGGTTAGGCTTTAATGATTAATCAGGAGGATTTATGGCAATCTTGCTACTTTGCACCATAATCGTCTCAATACCTGACCAGGGTGTTATTTTACTAAACAAAAGGAGCGAGCAGAACAGCCCCTTTTGGGGTCCTGGTAATCTCCTCTGGAGTTTCTCTGGAATTGATGATATTGAATGCCTGTCGCCGTTTTTTGATGTTGATGGGGACAGTGTTAATGATGTCTTGGCTGAATCCTATGATGCCGGCGCAAGCGGTCCCGCACATTTCTTCTGCCTTTCAGGAAAGACCGGTGACACCATCTGGGCTATTTGGCCATCAGGAGGAGTATCAAACAGCGGAGGCTGGGGTGACCAGTGTGTCTCATTTATTTCTGATTTAAACGATGATGGCTGTGGTGATGCCCTTTTAGGAACCGCCTGGGGTGGCAGGACGGTCTTTGCCATCAGCGGTAGGGACGGCAATGTGCTCTGGTCTTACAATACCTATAACGACTCCATCGCCTCAGGCTGGGTCTATTGCGTCAGCTCCCTTGCCGATGTTAATGGAGACTCCTTGCCTGAGGTTTTGGCGGCAACTGGCACAAATTGCCAGACCGTTTTCTGCTTTTCCGGTGCAGACGGCAGTATCATCTGGCGTTTCTATGCCCAGGATGCCTTGGGTTCGGTTTGTGCAATTAGAGATGTGAATGGTGATGGTTATGAGGATGTGATTGCCGGTGCCTGGGGCAACAGCCGTGATAAACACATTTACTGTATCAGCGGCAACTCCCGAGGCAATCAACCTCAGGTCATCTGGTCTTATGAGGCAGCAGGTGATGTCTATTGTGTGCGCACAATTGTGGACATAAATCGGAGCGGTAAGGATGATGTTCTTGCCTCAACCTGGGGCAACTATATCTATTGTCTTGAAGGAGGAACCGGACAGTTAATCTGGAGAACCGATATTGGCACCTATGGTATGAGGATAGAACTTCTTGATGACATCAACGGCGATTCCATTCCTGAGGTGATTGTCGGCTCCTGGAACAATGCGATAATCCTCTTAAACGGCAGAAACGGTGAGCAAATCTGGCAGCGACCGGTCGGTAATGATGTCTGGACCGTTTATCCGATTGGCGATGTGAACGGAGATGGGAAACAGGATGTTCTTGGTGGCTGCGGTGATGGCAATGTCTACTGTGTTGACGGGTTGACCGGAGCAATTATTTGGAACTACAGCACTGGTGGCTGGGTCAATTCGGTGCGGAGTATCAGTGATGTCAATGGCGATAAACTTGATGACGGCATTGCCGGGAACCAGTTTGCCAGTTCACCTGGTTATGTCTATTGCATTGAAGGGGATACCATCACTACCGGGTTGAAGGAAGGGAAAAAGAAACCTGACTTGCAGTTGGGTCAACAATGGCTAAGGGTTTATGACCCCTCGGGCAGGGTTGTTAAAAAGATGTCAAAGCCGGGTGTTTATTTCCTAATTGGCGAAGAAAAAGGCCGGGCATTCAGAGAGAAGCTCCTGATCTTAAAATGAGCAAAAGGGTCAGGATTGCCGTTGACCAGACCGCCAATATTGACCCAACTCTAAAGGAACGGCTGGGTATTGAGACCCTGCCGCTGCACATTACCAATCTACCCCAGGAGATTGAGGAGAGGCTGAATAAGGGCGACTATCACAGTTTTTATGAATATCTTGACAAAAGTAAAGCAAAACCCCAGCCGGGAACAAAGGCGGGCAGTTTTTATGAGATCCGCTCAATCCTGGAGCGGATGGTTGTCGTTGATGACTGTGACATCATCTGTTTTGTGGTGAGCGGTCGGCTCTCCGCAATTTATGACAATACGATGCAGGCGGCACAGGAGTTGATGCGGCAATATCACTGCCGGATTGCGGTGATTGGTGAGCAGGCGTTTCTCTCCCTTGAACTTTTGGCATTGGCAGCCGCTGAATTTGCCAAAAAGGGTAATGGGTTTGAGGAGGTCTTACGGTTTGTTGACGATAAGCGGCATCGCGCCTTTGTCTGGGGCACCCTTTTGGATTTGCGCCGGCTCCGTCGTTCCGGCAGGGTCCAGATACCAAGGTTGGCGGCAGCGGTTGTTCAGCCGTTCCTAAAGACATTCAGGGTTATGCCCGCCTTCATCCTCGAGGGCGACCAGCCCCGAATGACGAAACTGGTAAAAAAGGGCTCCTGGACAGAATCTGCCTGCGCTACCATTCGGGAGCGGGTTGGGTTTCAGGAGCCGGTCCTTGTGAAGATAGAGTTTACCGGTGCAGAAATGCCTGAAGAGGTGGGGGTTTTGAAGGATGCACTTGGTTCGCGAAAGGATTTTATTCTTGCCCGCCCGGTTGCGGTTGGCAGGGCAAGTCCGGTTGTCGGGACCCATGCCGGTTCTGCCCTAATCGCATTTGGGGTTGTTGGTCTTGGTTATGACTCCATTTCCACCCCGGTCCTTCTTAGGTTTTTTGAAACGGCGCAGGAGGAGTTGAAGACCTTTCGCCGGGTGACAAACGCCATCAATGTGTTTCCGGTCAGGGATGGTGATACCGGCTCAAACCTGCTTTCACCATTGACCAATGTTACCGAAGGTATTGAGCCTAATCTGCCTTTGCCCGCCGTCCTTAATCAAATCGTCACCCGGATTGCCAGGCGCGGTGGCGGGTATTCTGGCGGTGCCTTGAGCGCCTATTTCTTGGGGTTCAACACCGCTGTTCAAGAACTGGAAAAGGGTGAAAGCCTGCACCTTGAGACTTTAATTGCGGCACTGGCGAAGGGGACAGACCGGTGCTATGAGTACTTTGGCAAGGATGCCAAGGAGGGGACAATCCTTTCGGTGATGCGTGCCTGCGACCGGGCGGCAAAACAGGCTTTTGCAGCCAATCCAACATTCAGAAATGTCCTGTCCCAGGCATATCTGGCCGCAACCGATGAGCTTTTGAATCCGCGTGTTCAGGAGGTTGAGATTCTCAAGGAACAGCAAATGGTTGATGCCGGTGGATTCGGGTTTACCCTGCTTTTATGGGCGCTTTTGCGCACCCTGGGATTGAGCCGGGAGGCAAGACTCAAGGAGCGTTACCGGCTGGTTTTGGCTGAGGTGAGGCGCCATGCCGAACTTGGTCAGCGTCTGATTTACCGACGCCAGCCCGAGGAGTTGCGCGGGTTCTGTGTTGAAGGGTGTGTCCAGGGTGAGGTAAAGGAAATGCTGCGCGCCGAGTTTTTGAAACTTGACAACCGCCTGTCCGATGCCAAGATGACCTTTAACGAGGTTGACAATACCACCCATTTCCACATCCATGTCTCGGAAGGTCTTGAGGAGGAGGTTCAAAGGATTGCCTCCCGTTTCGGTTATGCCCTGCCGCCCAAGCCTCCAACCCGGCTTGCCAAGCGCCGTCGGGAAATCTACCAGTTCAGATTTGTCAATCTCTTCAGCGGCATAAAGAAAATCCCCGGGTATCTGGCAATCTTTTTTGGCAACTGGGTTCTTTACGCCCTGCTCTTTCCGATAATGTGGGCAAGGCAGCACCACCGCCTGAACCGGCTGCAGAAGGAGCTGACACAACTCCATCTTGTCCGGCTGGCACTTTCCTTTATCAGCCGGGAGTTTGAACGGGATAAACTTGAAGCCATCATTGTCCTTGACGGAACGGGCAATATCGTATTTTCCAGCGACTCCACTGGCGCCGAAACCATTGAGAGGCTGTTTCCGGTTGAGGTCAGCCGGCGTTTAAAGGTAGCGATTGATGATATGAGCTCCGGGCATCAGCCCCACGCCGAATTGGTTGCTGAACGGTGGCGGTTTGAGATTCAGAGCCTTGTCAGCGCTGGTCAGAAGGGTTATCTCGTCAAGTACCGTCAAATTAAAGCCCCGTAGCGGATGGGAAACCCTGTTATCACTTATCTCCTTGCCGGTCTTCTTATCGGTTACCTTTTTGGCTCGACACCATTCTCCTGGATACTGGTGCGGCTGTTAAAGGGGATTGATATGCGCCATTATGGCAGTCGCACCGTTTCCGGCACAATGGTGGGAGTACTGGTATCAAAACCGGCTGCGGTGCTTGTTGGTATCCTTGACATTCTGAAGGCGCTGATTCCGGTCTGGCTCGGTTTCAGACTGCAACCCCACCCCTTTCTTGCCAGCGCCATCGGTATCGGCGCGCTCATCGGTCACTGCTGGCCCTTCTGGCTCGGTTTTCATGGTGGCAGGGGTGTGAGCACAATCCTTGGCTCTTTAGCGGTGCTTTTCCCTTACGGTGCTCTTTACATCCTCTTTGCCCTTGCCCTGGGTAAACTCTTGAATGCCGGTGCGATAACCGTCCTGATCTCCCTTCTGACAATGCCCTTTTTAGCACGAGTCCTGCACGCACCAACCGCGGTCATATATTTCTCCGCCGCAATTTTTGTTATCACCGTTATCAAGCGCCTGGAGGCAAACCGCGAACCTCTGCCAGAAAAGGGCAGATTTGCAACCATTTTAAGACGGCTCTTTTTTGACCGTGACATAAAAGACTATCACGCCTGGCTTTCTCGCCATCCCTGAATTAAATGGGTGCAATTATATAAATTATTGATTTCCCAAGACATAAAATATGACCCCTGTTCCCTCCACCACCCCGGTTATTAACCATTAGGTGAAGGCAGCTTTTACAGTTGACCTTGAACCCTATTTTGATATTTGACCAAGGGCAAACTCTGATTTAATATCTTTTCGTGAAGCGGCTTTCTGTTCTCCATCAGTTCCTTGACACGGTCAAGAGGCACAACCTCTTAAAGGAGAAGAGCAAACTCCTTGTTGGCATCTCCGGTGGTGCGGACTCGGTCTGCCTTTTGGACCTTTTAAGGGTGGTGGCTGCAAAATACCATCTAAAAATTTTTGCCCTTCACATCAACCACCAGTTGCGGGAGTCGGCTCAAAGGGATGAGGAGTTTGTCAGGCGGTTGTGCAAATCCTGGGGTGTGAAATTAGAAGTGGTCACAGTTGATGTACAGGGTTATGCCAAGCGGACCAAATCAAGCATTGAGGAGGCGGCAAGGCAACTGCGCTATTACCATTACCAGCGGGTGGCAAGGAGGTTGAGGTGTGATACCATTTGCCTCGGGCATAACGCCGATGACAACCTTGAGACGGTTGTTCTTAATTTGGCTCGGGGTGCGGGTCTGCGCGGTCTTGCCGGAATTCCCATCCGCCGGGAAAATATTGTGAGACCGCTCCTGGAAATCAAGAGGGAGGCGATAAGAGGCTATCTGAAGGCAAGGGGAATAGAATGGGTTGAGGATGAGACCAACCTTGATATCAGATTCAGGCGCAACCTCATCCGGCAGGAGATCGTGCCGCTCCTAAAAAAGATTAATCCAGGGGTGGTGGAGAATGTCTTGCGCACCTCTCGTCTCATCTCTGAAGAGGATTTGTTTTTGGATTTTTTAGCCAGTCGGGTTCTGGATAAAATCGGCTCATTTGCGCGGAGAGAGGCTGCAATTGACATTAAGGAGTTCAACGGTTATAATAATATTTTGAAAAGGAGAATGCTAAGGCTCTTGATGCCGGAACTGGATGCGTTAAGTGTGGAGCGGGCGTTGGGTTTGATTGCAAAAGGCTGTCAGGGCAGGCATCAGTTAAAAGCTGGAATTGAGATTGTTGTCAAGAAAGATAAGTTGAAGATACCATTAATCTTGCCGAGGTCAAAGAATGGCTCCTGTTAAGCCCAATGCCAGCAGGGCGATAGGCTCGCTTCTGATCTGGGTTTTGGTTTTTGTCGGTGCCT
>JBDRUF010000039.1 GCA_039801245.1 candidate division WOR-3 bacterium | reverse complement strand
ATACCGTTCACGCGCCTTTTTATAGTCGCCCAGGTGCTGGTGAATCATCGCAAGGTTGTGCAAAGCCATAGCATAACCAATTTTGTCTTTAGATTTTTCAAAAAGGGAGATCGCCTTTTCAAAACATTTGCGCGCATTTTCGGGCTCTCCAATTTTATAAAAGATTAATCCAAGGTCGTTCAATCTCCTCGGGTCCCCGAGTTCCAGAGCCGGGTCAAGGATTTGTTCAAGAATGGATTGCACAGGCTGTAAATTTTGAAATCCATCATAGGCGACTACCGTCATATCAATCAGCATTGGCAAAAATGGACCGCCTATCTTCTCTTCGGGTTTAAAACCGATTGTGCGGGTTTTAATGTCCTTTGCCTTCAGCAGAACAGCAAATAGCCTCTCTGCCGCATCAACTGCACGGAGAACATTATATCCACGGTAAAGGTTAATCAGGGTAATAAGGACACGCATCCCTTCATAAACCGGCAGGGTGTTCAGGAAAGTGTCGTAGGCAGGGGAAATCATACCATCAGGAAAATAGACCCTTCTGCAGATATGCTCGGCAAGGATATCCGGGTCTATCCCGAAAAACCTTTGCCTTCCTATTGTAAAATCTATTATGTAGCCCATCCTCTTGATATGTTTGATGGCATCAAAGTTATCTTTCACAATCTGGTCATCCTCTCTTACACCCCGCCTGATTGCGATATCAGCAACAACCTCGTTGCCATTTTGGGGAAAGCACTTCGCCATATCATCAAGGATGGAGTCAAGCAGACCCCAGGCATCAGACACTTCATCCAACTTTTCATATTGGGCGGCAAGAACCGCTAAAGCCGGTATCCCACCGGCAATCTGCTCTATCTTCCTTTTCCTTTCACCGGTTGCGCCCACAATCTCGGCAACATTATCCATCTTGCCAAGAGAAATCATCTCAACCTTGAACCGCTGCTCCTTTTTCAGCTCCTCAATTGGCTCAGGGTCGCGGGTGGCGGCAATCAGTTTGACCTTTTTGTCATAAACGATGTCAAGAACACCTTTAAAAACAGCGGGGTGGTTATGAATATCATCAAAGATGACAACCTGCCCTTGTTGGAGATGGGTCTTAAGTCCAGCGATTAACGGCTTGGAGTCCCTGGTGAAGGCGCGTGTGTTGATAAATAGAAACTCAGGGTGGGCTTTGCACAGTTCAATCAAAATTCTCGTCTTGCCCGCACCACCCTTTCCGCAAAGGGCAATGATACTTGCCTCAGTCTTTAGTGCCTGTTCAAACTCTTTTATGATGTCCCGCTCTTTTCCCCCTTCCTTCCGCACCGACACAAAATTCTGGCTGAACCTTTCCTTCAACAAGTCCTGATAAAACTTGTCATAAGGAACAAGATAGGACTCAATAGGTTCAGCAGAAGTTAATTCAGGTTTTTTGCTGCGCCGGCGTAATTTATCCCATATATAAGCCCCGATAATTGCGGCGATAACGCCTCCGACAATAGCAATAACCCACGGATTTCTTAAAACCCCGCATATTATTTTGTAGACAGGAAGAGCGGCTATCTTATTAAATATCTCTGTCATTAGATAATGTTACCTTCTTAACTCTTTTATGTCAATTTAAAAATGAAAATAAAATTTCCAACCTTTGCTTTTGCTTTAGCGCCAAATATTTTGACTTTTCATTTAAAATGAAGTATCATTTTTATTCTGGCTTTTAAAAACCAGGTAGAAAGGTGAAAATGTTATGAAGCATAATATGGAAAACTATGAAGAGACCTACCGCAACTTTAGATGGGAAATCCCAGAGTATTACAACTTCGCCTATGACACGGTTGACGCCTGGGCGGAAAAGGACCGAACCAAACTGGCTTTAATCTCGGTTGAGGATGATGGCAAAACCGCCCAGAAGCACACCTTCTGGGAGTTGAGCCGTCTCTCAAACAAATTTGCCAATCTTTTGTTTGCGTCCGGGGCAAAGAAGGGGGACAGAATCCTTGTCCTCTTGCCCAGGATTCCAGAATGGTATGTGGCGGTATTGGGGGCAATGAAGGCGGGGGTTGTGTTTATGCCCACCCCAACACTTTCCACCTCCAAGGACATTGAATACCGGCTCAACACCTCCGGCGCCAAGTTCTGCATCACCGATGCCGACAACGCCCAGAAGATTGCCGATGCCCAGCCCAACTGCCCAAACCTGAAAACGGTCTTTCTTGTCAATGGCAAGAGGGAGGGCTGGATAAGTTATAACGAGGAGATGGAAAGGGCACCAGCCCGAATTGAAAACCGTATTGTCACCCGCTCGGACGAGCCGCTCCTGGTCTACTTTACATCAGGCACGGTCGGCTATCCGAAAATGGTTGAGCATTACCATTCTTATCCCCTTGCCCACATCGTCACCGCCAAATTTGTCCACGACCTCCAGCCCAATGACATTCACTGGACAATTGCTGACACCGGCTGGGCAAAGACCGCCTGGGGAAAACTTTTCGGACAGTGGCTCATCGGTTGCACGGTGCTGCAGCGCAACCCCAGGGGCAAGTTTGTCCCGAAAATCACCCTTGCGGTCCTGGAAAACTTTGGCGTCACCACCTTCTGCGCACCGCCAACGGTCTATCGGATGCTCATCCTTGAAGACCTGAAAAAATACTCACTCAGCCTGCGCCACTGCGTCTCCGCGGGCGAACCGCTCAACCCTGAGGTCATCCGAGCCTGGGAGGCGGGGACCGGGCTGAAGATTTACGACTTTTACGGTCAGACCGAGACGGTTGCGGTCCTTGCCAACTATCCGTGCCTGCCGGTCAAGGAGGGTTCAATGGGCAAGCCCACACCGGGTCACGAGGTTAAAATTGTTGACGACGAGGGCAGGGAACTGCCACCGGGTGAGGAGGGGCACATCGCCATCAGGGTCAAGCCTTTTCATCCACCAGGAATCTTTAAGGGCTATCTCAATCAACCGGACTTCAATCAGAAGGCGTTTCGCGGTGACTGGTACTTTACCGGTGACAAAGCCTATATGGATGAGGATGGCTACTTCTGGTTTGTCGGCCGGGCAGATGATGTCATCAAGGCGTCGGGCTATCGCATCGGACCTTTTGAGGTGGAGTCGGCGCTGATTGAGCATCCCGCGGTCCAGGAGTCAGCGGTGATTGGCAAGCCGGACCCGATTCGCGGTGAGATTGTCAAGGCATTTGTCATCTTAAAGCCCGGGTATGAGCCCTCGGAAAACCTAATCAAAGAACTCCAGGAGCATGTGAAAAGGGTCACCGCACCCTACAAATACCCGCGCGAGATTGAGTTTGTCAAGGAACTACCCAAGACCATCAGCGGCAAAATCCGGCGTGGTGAGTTGCGCCGGCTGGAACTGCAAAAGACGCACCGGACAGGTTAGGGTCAAGGTTTAACCTCAGACTGCTTATTTTCTTGACCCCTGTCAGGTTTCCTCTATCCTAAAACTATGCCTTTGGCGGTCACCATTATCATTACCATCCTTTCACTGCTCATCGCCCTCGTTGTCATCCTCCTCGTCCTGACCCGGCTCAAAAAACCTCCCGCCACCGAAACCACTCTCCTTTTTCAGCAACTGGAGGCGCTCCGTCAGGAGCAGGCGCGTGCCCTGGAGGCAAACAATCAGTTGCTCAACCAGCGCCTGAGTGAGGTGAGCCGCACCCTTGCCGATAACACCAGCACCCTTAACACCAGACTTGACAGTGCGGCAAAAATCACCGGCGAACTCAATCTGCGTTTAGGTGAACTTGCCCGTGCCGCTGAAAACATCTTCCAGGTTGGTAAAGACATCGCCTCTCTCCAGGAGATTCTGCGCGCACCCAAACCGAGGGGGCTTTTGGGCGAACTCTTCCTGGACAATATCCTCAAGGAGATTGTCCCCAATAACTACCAGTCCCAGTATCAGTTTCGTTCTGGGGAAAAGGTGGATGCGGTGGTGCGACTCGGAGAAAAACTTGTGCCGGTTGATGCCAAGTTTCCGCTTGAGGACTTTCAGAGAGTGCTTGCGGCTGAGGATGAAACAACCCGCGCCTCGATGCGCCGGCAGTTTTTGCAGAAGGTTAAAGGGCACATTGATGCCATTGCCAAGAAATACATCCTGCCGGATGAAGGGACATTTGACTTTGCCCTGATGTATATCCCGGCAGAAAATGTGTATTATGAGACCATCACCAGTATCGGCGAGAAAGACGAAACTATCCTGAACTATGCTTTTGCCCGGCGGGTGATTCCGGTCTCACCGGGAACAATTTATGCCTATCTTCAGGCGATTGCCCTCGGGTTGCGCGGAATGCAGATTGACCGCAAGGCAAGGGAAATCCTTGACCATCTGAGCCGGCTGCAGGGAGACCTCAACCGGTTTAAGGAGAAATTTGAAACCCTGGGCAGCCATCTCACCAACGCCCGTAACCGTTACGATGATGCGGCACGGGAACTTGACCGCCTCAGTGAAAGGATGGTCTTGAAACTTGAAGAGACAAATCCTGGCTCAACCGGTCAGGAGGATTGAAGATTTGGAGGTAAAAATGAAGCAACTGCTACGCAAATCAAAAGTCAAAGAGCAAAATGCAAAGGGCAAAATGATTTTTCACTTCACAATTTGCGCTTTGCTTTTTGCGTCGATTGCACCCACCTTTGGCGCCTGGCAGCAACTTGGTCCCCAGGGCGCAACTGTCCAGGCAATGACCAATGTGCCCGGGTATCCGGATGAACTTTTTCTGGTTGTCGGCGGGTTTCCCAGTTTTATCCTGCATACTACCGATGCCGGCAGAACCTGGAGCGAACCGGAAACAATCCCAGACATAATCACTGCGATTTGCGTCAACCCCAGTGCTGTTAGAACCCTTTATGCTGGTGGCAGAACCAGGAAGGTTTATAAAAGCACCAATGGCGGCGCATCCTGGCAGGTTGTTGGTAATTTAACCGGAGATGTCTGGGTGCAACAGATTATGGTCAATCCGCAGAACCCTTCTGAGGTATGGGCAGGTGTAGAGGTTTATAGCGGCGATTCGGTGGGGATTAATATCTATTACTCAACAAATGGAGGTGTTTCCTGGAACCCAGGGACCCCACTCCTATCGTTTGAAGCCAAATTTAGGGCGCTTTTGGTTGACCATCTTCATCCGGGCAGGGCTTTTGTTGCTGGCTCAACCCAAAATCGTGCCCGCCTTTTTTTGACGACCAATTATGGTGCATCCTGGCAGGATAAATCCAGCGGTCTTGGGGGAAGGTCCGCTTACGGAATTGCAATAGTCCCAAATGACAGCGCCGCAATGGTGTGCGCAACCGACTCTGGTATTTACTACACTTCTAACCAGGGTGAGACCTGGACCAGGCGGATTGCTGCCCCGGCATATTCGGTTGGATTTGCACCCCTCTCGCCCTACTATGGCTATGCTGGCGGTGAAAACTTAGTGTATCGCTCCAACGATTACGGCTGGACCTGGCGCGCAGACACGACCACATTTTTTGGCACCAATACCCGTTTTTTGGCAATAAATACCCAGCACCCGTTAGAGGTTTATGCCGGTAACAGTTATGGAGTTTTCTTTACCACCAATGGCGGTTATGACTGGTCTTACCGCACAAGTAGTATGCGCAATCTCAATGTCTCCTTTCTTTATAACCCCGGCGGCGAAAGCCTGTTTGCTGGCGTTGAGGGCTATGGTGTTGTCAAATCAACAAACTTGGGCTTGAACTGGGAACTGTGGGGGAGACCATTCCCGGGTTCAGGCTGGGTAAAAAGCATAGCGGTCAACGCGCGCAATCCGGATACGGTTGTCTGTGTAACCGGTTTTGACTCCCGTTTACATATAACAATTGACAAAGGCGACTCCTGGGAGAGCTTCCCTATTGCTCTTAACTTTGAACCCCAAGGCGTTGCCTATCACCCAGCCGGTTATGACACCATCTATACCTGGGGAGGTAAAAGGGATTCGGCTAACGGACCAGTCCGTTTCGCCATCTTTCGCTCTACCGACCAAGGTCAAACCTGGAACCAGGTCCTTTTGCGTGACGAAGGGGTTTGCCGTAATATAATATTTTCTCCTTATGCCGATACTATCATCGCCTATGGCAGCAGCGGTGACGCAGCGGTCTTCCGCTCAACCGACCGGGGCAGAAACTGGACATCCCTCGTATCAGGCCTTAGCGGAAAAGAGGTTTTAGACCTTAAGGTTATGCGGTCTCAGCCCAATGTCTGGTTCTGCGCAACATCGGCGGGGGTATTCAAAACAGAAAACAGCGGGCTTTACTGGACAAACCTCGGGCTTGAGAATGTCACCACCATCCTTCCGGATACAATAAGCCCCAACCGGGTCTGGGCAGGAACCGACACCCAGGGGTTCTACTGGACCACGAATAACGGGGTCATCTGGGAGCGAGATACACTGGGACTGCCAGGAAGGTCAATCACATTTCTGTTGCGCCATCCTGCCCGACAACAGGTTGTTTATGCCGGTGTTTGTGGACACAGCCTTATTGGTAAGAATGCCATCGGCTTAGAGGAGGGGTCAGGGGTTAACAGTAAACCGGCGCGCGTCAGTGTCTATCCATCTGCGGTCATACACTATGTTCGAATCGTTGTCGAACCGGCGCCTGATAATGTGCGAATCCACGACGCTAGTGGCAGACTGGTTGCTCACATCTTCCCAGACCCCAGTGGGGTGTGCGAATGGCGGCGACCGCCTCACCTCACTCCTGGGGTTTATTTCATTACGGTAAGAGTGGGCAAAAAATGGGCGTCAGGGAAGGTACTCCTTTTACCGGAGCGATAGTTGACAGCGGAGAGGAGTTTGGTATCATTTCTTACTTGTAAAGGAGTATAATGGTCAGGATAAGACTTACACGATTAGGTGCTCGGAACAATCCTGTTTATCGAGTTGTCGCGATTGATTCCCGGCGGGCGCGCGACAGCCAATATCTGGAAGCGCTCGGGCATTATGACCCGCGGCGAAAGGTTCTGAAACTTAACCTTGAACGGGTGGACTACTGGTTGTCAAAAGGTGCTCAACCTTCCAATACCGTTGACAGGTTAATCAAGCGTTATCGCAAAACAAACCCGGCTCCTCAAATACTCAAGGAGCCGGAAATCATAAAGGAAAGCGAAACCGCAAACTAACCAAGGAGGCATCATGAAAGAACTGATAGAATACATCGCGAAAGCGCTCGTTGACCATCCTGATAAGGTCGAGGTCAAAGAGATCGCAGGTGAGAAGACGCTGATATATGAACTGCGTGTAGGTCAGGGAGACCTCGGTAAGGTCATCGGCAAAGAGGGGCGAACCGCAAAATCCATCCGTGCGATTATCTCCGCAGCAGCAATGAAGCACGGAAAACGGGCGCAGCTCGAAATCCTCGAGTAGCGCCGGTTCGTTCCTGCGGCCAGAGATAAGATAACGGGTTGAAAACCTGTGCGTATTCATATTATCTCCATATTCCCGGAGTTCTTTAACGGTCCATTTAACTGCGGACCAACAAGAATCGCCCGGGAAAAGGGGCTCTTAGAAATTGGCGTGGTTAACCCCAGGGAGTTCACTACCGACGCTTATCGCACTGTTGACGACTACCCTTTTGGAGGGGGTCCGGGAATGGTGATGAAGCCGGAACCGATATTCTTAGCAGTGGAAAGCGTCAAGGATAAGAACTCCAGGGTAATCCTGCTTTCGCCCCAGGGAGATAGGTTTAACCAAAAGATGGCGCACAGGTTTTCACAAGAACCCCATCTGATATTCATCTGTGGCCGTTATAAAGGGGTGGACGAACGGGTTCGCACCCGGCTGATTGACGAAGAGGTGTCAATCGGCGATTACATCCTCGCGGGCGGGGAAGCCGCGGCGGTGGTGATTGTTGAAGCCATCGCCCGGCTTCTCCCCGGCTGCGTCGGCGATGAGGATTCGGTCGCTACCGACTCATTTGCGAGTGGGATGTTAGAGGGACCGCTTTACACCCGACCCCAGGAGTTCCGAGGCGAGCGGGTGCCTGAAATTCTCATCTCTGGAAATCATGCGGCAGTTGCCCGGTGGCGCCGTGAGCAGGCACTTTTGCGAACCGCCCAGCGCCGACCAGATCTTTTAAAAGCACTGCCTTTGACCGAAGCCGAAAAGGAGTTTATCCGTAAGGAGTTGGGAAAGGAGAAAACCGATGGCGGGAAAAAAGAAAAACAACCATCCGGAGGTTAAGGAGCAAGGCTCAACCCCCACTGTTCCCGAACCAGGGGACCTGGTTGATGTTCATCTTCGCATCACGGAGGGTGATAAAGAACGTATTCAAATATTTCGTGGAACGGTAATTGCGGTTCGGGGGAAGGGCGCAGGCAAGACCTTTACCGTCCGCCGGGTAAGCAGGGGTATCGGTATCGAACGCATCTTCCCGGTGAACGCACCGGTAATTGCCCGGATAGATATCAGGCATAAAAGCAAGGTCCGCCGGGCTAAGTTGTATTATTTGCGGACAAAAACCGGACGCGAAGCAGCGCTTAAAGAACGTAAAAGCGGTGAAGAATCTGGACCGCCATCTATGGAGAAATAATACCCTCATCTGCGGTGTTGATGAAGTGGGGAGGGGTGCAATTGCTGGACCGGTCGTCGCTGCAGCAGTAGTTCTCCCCCTAAACTCCTCTCTTACCGGGGTTCAGGATTCTAAAAAATTGAGCCCAAAACAGCGCGCTCTTTTAGAGCCAGCAATCAAAAAAGAGGCATTGGGTTGGGCCATAGCTGCTGCTGGGCATCACTTTATTGAAAATTACAACATTGCCTTCGCCACATTCTGGGTAATGCGTTTGGCGGTAGAGAAATTGGTGCGGGCATTAGAAGAGAATGTGAAGGGTAAAGACATTTTGGTCCTTGCCGACGGATGGCAAATTCCGGATTTGAATTTACCTTGTCAGGGGATCATTAAGGGCGACTCCAAAAGCCTTTCCATCGCTTGTGCATCAATCATTGCCAAGGTCTTCCGGGATAAATTGATGACAAAAATGGAGCACCGTTTCCCAGGGTATGGTTTTGCCCGGAATAAAGGTTACGGCACCAAAGAGCATATTTGCGCTCTGAAGAAACTGGGCCCTTCGCCAATCCATCGTAAAACATTTGAGCCGGTTAAATCCCTTTTTATCTATCTATAAAACAAATGCGCCGAGTGGAACTGGGAAAAAAGGGCGAAACGCTCGCACGGCGCTATCTTGTCTCAAAGGGCTACACAATCATTGATACCAACTATCGCTCGAAGTATGGGGAAATTGACATCATCTGTGAGGACGGCGAGACAGTTGTTTTTGTTGAGGTGAAAAGCCGCACTTCTGAGGTTTTCGGCAAGCCAGCAGAGTCGGTGAACTGGCAGAAGCAAAAGCGCTTGCACCGGCTCGCCGAGGATTACCTCATCGGTCACAAACTTGAGTTCAGACCGGTGCGATTTGATGTCCTCAGCCTACTCTTTCTGCCAGATAATGTAGAAATTGAACACATCCAAGGAGCCTTTTGATGCTTGCTACCGTCTTATCAAGCGCTGTCTTCGGGGTTGATGGCTATCTGGTGACCGTTGAGACTGATATTGCCCATGGCCTCCCAGTTTTTAATATAGTTGGACTTCCTGACGCTGCTGTCAAGGAATCCCAGCATCGGGTACAGGCAGCAATAAAAAACTCTGGGATCGCCTTTCCCAATCGCCGCATTACAGTTAACCTTGCGCCTGCTGATATCAAAAAGGAGGGACCGGGATTTGACCTCCCAATTGCGCTGGGGATAATCGCGGCATCGGGAGGAATCTCCCCTGGTGCACTTTCGGGATATGTTATCCTCGGTGAACTTTCCCTTGATGGTTCCCTCCGGCCGGTAAAAGGGGTAGTGGCGATGGCGGTTGCTGCTCGTGCTGGGAATATAAGAGGAATGATTGTTCCTGAACCCAATGCCCTTGAGGCAGCACTCGTGCCAGAATTACCTGTGTTTGGAGTAAATTCCCTTGTCCAGACAATAAATTTTCTTAAGGGGGTCGAAAAAATTGAGCCTGCGCACACCGATGCCCGAAGGCTGTTTGAAGAGGCAAGCGTTTTTACCGTTGATTTTGGCGAGGTGCACGGTCATGCCCATGCTAAGCGTGCGCTGGAGATTGCCGCTGCTGGCGCTCACAATGTCCTGATGTTAGGGCCGCCTGGCAGTGGTAAAACAATGCTCGCTCGGCGGCTCCCCACAATTTTACCCACTTTTACCCTTGAGGAGGCATTGGAGACAACTAAAGTCCACTCAGTTACGGGTACCCTTACCCCGGGGGTCCCAATTGTGGCTGTCCGCCCGTTTCGTTCCCCGCATCACAACATATCTGAATCAGGTATGATTGGAGGGGGAACAATCCCCCGTCCTGGGGAGGTATCCCTTGCCCATAATGGCGTCTTGTTTCTTGATGAGCTGCCTGAGTTCCGCCGGGATGTCCTTGAATCGCTCCGTCAGCCGCTTGAGGATGGAGAGGTGACGATTGGACGTGCCCGTTCCACTTTGACTTTCCCGGCACGTTTTATGCTTGTGTGCGCGATGAACCCATGTCCCTGCGGATTCTTTAATGACCCCAGACACACCTGCACCTGCACACCCCAGAAAATCCGACGGTATCGCAGTCGCATCTCAGGACCGTTACTTGACCGGATTGATATCCATATTGAGGTACCGGCACTGAAATATGTCGATGTTGCCACTAAAAAACAGGGAGAGACATCAAGCCAAATCAGGGAACGGGTGATGCGGGCACGTAAAATCCAACTTGAACGTTTTCAAGGAATAAATCTTCGGCGCCAGATTTTTGCCAACGCTCAGATGACACCGGCGCTTATCCGGCGGTTCTGCTTAACCACCCCTCAAGGCGAAGAACTCCTGCGTACCGCAATTGACCGGCTCGGACTTTCCACCCGTGCCTATCATCGGGTCTTAAAGGTGGGGAGGACTATTGCAGACCTTGAAGGTTCGGAGGTAATTCAACCTCACCATATCAGCGAGGCGGTTCAGTACCGCAGTTTTGACCGGGCAGTATGGTAATTTCCAAGATGCAAGAAAGGAGACGATAATGAAACAATTGGCCGAAAAAATCAAAAAACAGAAGGCAAAGGTAGGGATTATCGGTATCGGCTATGTAGGACTCCCCCTCGCTTTAGAAATCGCACGGGCAGGTTTTGAGACGATAGGCGTTGATGTTGACAAAGATAAGGTGGCCGCAGTTAATGAAGGAAGGAGTTTTATCGGTGATGTTGATTCGAAGGAACTTTGGGAGGTGGTGAGGTCAGGGAAGTTGAAGGCTACTGGCGATTATCGGGTTTGCAGAAATTGCGATGTTATCAACATCTGTGTGCCCACCCCTTTTACCGCATCTAAGGAGCCGGATGTGTCTTATATAATCAACGCGGGCGAAGAAATAGGAAGGTATCTACATAAAGGCCAGCTAATCGTGCTCCGCAGCACCACCTATCCCGAGACAACTGAAAAGGTGCTTTTACCGATCCTTGAGAAAAGCGGCTTCAAGGTAGGAAGGGACTTCTTCTTGGCGTTTGCACCAGAACGAATTGACCCTGGAAATAAACAGTGGGATATCCGTAGGACCCCAGTAGTTGTGGGTGGGGTTACCAAGCGGTGCACAGAGTTGTGCTCGCTTTTCTATTCCCGGTTTGTCGATAGTGTCGTGCCGGTATCTTCCCCAAGGGTTGCGGAGATGTCAAAGTTGCTGGAGAATATCTTCCGGAGTGTGAATATCGCCTTGGTGAATGAACTTGCCCGGATGTGCGAACGAATGGGTAATATTGACATCTGGGAGGTTATCAAGGCAGCAAGCACCAAGCCATTTGGTTTTATGCCCTTTTACCCCGGACCAGGGATTGGGGGGCATTGTATCCTTATTGATCCCTATTATCTTGCCTGGAAGGCACGGGAGTATGATTTCCACTCCAATTTTATTGAACTGGCAGCAGAGACGAACGAAGCAATGCCCTTTTATGTTGTTGACCGACTGATGGAAATCTTGGGGGTCCACGGGATTGCCGCAAAAAAGGCAGAGGTCTTGATCATCGGTGCCGCTTTTAAGCGAGATGTAGATGACACCAGGCATTCACCAGCAATTAAGGTGATGGAGTTGGTTATTGGCAAAGTAAAAGGGGTTGGCTATGTTGACCCTTATGTGCCGGAAATCGTAATCAGGGGGAAGAAATTTAAATCCTGCACCTTGACCGAAAAGGTTCTGCACCACGCCGATTGCGTCCTCATCCTTACCGACCACTCCTGTTTTGATTATGACCTCATCCTGAGGGAGAGCCGGCTGATTCTTGATACTAGGAATGCCATCAAAAGGAGGGACGTGAAGAAGGTTTATACCTTAGGATTCAGACGTTGCCAGGAAGTGTAGAGGGTCTAAATTGGTGCTAAGATCCACTCCTCGATGTAATTGAGGATCTTGGGCAAGGTGGCACTAAGAACCGGGGAAAGTTTTTCACCAAAACCACGCTGAGCAGGCTGGATACCTAAAAGATAGACCTTGGCGTTTGTTTTTGTAATAATGAGTTGAGCGATAAGATTTAATGGTAGGGTATGGGTAGAGAAATTGGAGAGACGGAGATTTTCAAAAGTTTCGGGTTCAAAAAGCCGAAACTCACCCGGCTTACCATCAAAAAGGCAGGCGTCAACGATGAGCACCCGCTGGGGTCTTTTTTGGATGATGGACTCAAGGTAATTTTCTGGAACCGTGCCAGCATCAATCACCTCAACATCTTTAACACGCTCCTTAAGCAAATCAACAATATGGGACCCAACCCCATCATCACAACGGAGCCGGTTACCAACCCCAACAATGAGTATCTTACCCATCAGCGTGCCGCTTTTGCCTTTAACCACTTGGCAGCGCGTACATAACTAACAAGCCAGGGAACCGAATCAGCTTGGTCTGCCCAGTTGAGGATGCATTGAGCGAAAAACCGGGTGCTGTCTGTTCTACCTAAGCCAGCCCAGGCATAAGCCATCTTCAGCCAATTCTCGGCAATCCCATAACGGTTGTTGGGAAATACCCGGGTGATATCGCTCTCAAGCTCCCTCGCCAATATTATCACCCGTTCATAATTACCCATATCAAGATAGATGTCGCGCAAAAGCCTTAAGGCAGCACGGTTGTTAGGATACCTTTCAAGTAGTCGGTTGCAGTATTTTATCGCCTCTTCAAACTGCCCTTCCTCCTTGCACATAAAACCGAGCATAAATTCCGCCATCGGTTGCAGCATCCCATCTTGGCGTCTTGCCTTCTGTAAGAGCTTATATGCCCGCTCCCTTGAACCGATGAGTCCGAGACCGAAACAGTAACGGTCAGCGGTTGCCTTAAAATACTCAATTACCCCGATACCGAACAGGGCATCGGTCAGCCTGGCGTCGAATTTAAGGGCCCGATTAAGATGGGGAGTTACTTTAAGGAGGGTCATAAAGGCAGCAAACTTCTTTCCCTGCCAGCTTAAAAGATTGGCGCGGTTAAGTTGGGTAAGTCCCCAGTAAAGATGCGCCTCAGCATCGCTCGGGTTGTTCTTTAGCCGGCGCCGACAAAGTTGAATCACCGAATCGCTTGTGAGATAAAATGACTCAATCAAGCCAGTATTACCCGAATCATAAATCAGCATCTGCAAAAGAGCGGCATACCAGAACAGACCGGCAGGGTCTTGAGGGTCGGTTGCACAAATTTCCTTCACCCGGCTTAATGCTGCCGAATAGTCTTGATGGTAACACAAATCCCGCGCCTGATAAATCGCCTCCTTTTTCTCCACCGGTGAGTGCCAAGAAGTAAAAAGTAATGGCAATACTACGAAATTAACGCTCGGCAACAACTTCAATCTCTACCTGAGCCCCTTTGGGTAAAGCCGCAACTTGAACAGTTGAACGGGCGGGAAAGGGCTCTTGAAAATAGCGGGCATAAATCGCATTGACACAGGCAAAATCCTTCATATCGGTGATGAAGATTAAACTCTTAATAACCCGGTCAAACCCGCTCCCTGCTGCTCTCAGCACCGCACCGAGATTCTTCATCACCTGCTCTGTTTCTGCCTCAATGCCGCCCTTAACAAGTTCGCCGGTTACCGGGTCAATGCCAATCTGCCCTGATGTCCAGACGAGATTACCAAAAACAACCGCCTGACTGTAAGGTCCAACTGGCTTGGCAGCATTATCAGTATAAATTGCCTCTCGCATCTTCTCTCCTTTCAACAGCCATAATAAAGGTTGAACTCCCAAGGATGGGGTCTCTTTGCAACTGCCTCCACCTCGAGCATCTTCAACTCCATCCACTTTTTAATCGTCTCTTCAGTAAAGATACCTTCTCCGGTCAGGTAGTCGTGGTCGCACTCCAACTCCTTTAGCGCTGCGCTTAATGAAACCGGCACTGGACGAGCCCGGGAGCGCATATCCTTTCCCTTCCGAGGTAGACCGGGGTCAATCATTTTCTTGATGCCATCAAGTCCTGCCAAAAGAATCGCTGCCAGCGCCAGGTAAGGATTGGCGGTAGCATCCGGTATTCTGAACTCAAGCGCCATTTTTTTTACATCCCGGATATACCCGGGAATTCTTATTGCTGCAGTCCGGTTCGCAACTGAGAAGAAGGCTTCAGTAGGCGCCTCATAACCAGGTACCAGCCGACGATAGGAATTGGTGCTGGGATTGGTCAAGGCGCAGAGCGAAGGCACGTGCTCTAAAATCCCGCCAATGTAATTAAGCGCCAGCCGGGAAAGACCGATTTCTGCCTCCTTGTCACCAAAAAGTGAAACACCCCTTTTTTCAAGAAACAGGTGAAAGTGCATACCTGACCCTGGTTCATTATAAATCGGCTTGGGCATAAAGGTAGCGCTCTTCCCTTTCCTGAATGCCAGATTCCGAACAAGATATTTGGTCAGCATCACGCCATCACCCGCTTTCAGCGCCGGCAGAAATCCCGGCTCCACCTCCACCTGCGAAAACCTGCCGCCTTCGTGATGATGATACTTGACCGGGATCCCGCACTCAGCCATCAAGCGGGCAAGTTCGCTGCGGAACTCGCCACTCCGGTCAAAAGGTGGTGCCACATGATAGGCGCTACCCTTGAACAATGCCGCACCACTCTGGTCATCATGACGCAACTCCTCACTCTCAACGCGGTAAACCGCTGAACTCTCATCGGTCCAGAACTCTGCCGAATTAAACAGATAAAACTCAAACTCGGTCAAGACCATTATTTCATCACACCCGGTCACCTTTTTAACCGCCCTTACCGCCTTCTCAAGGATAAACCTCGGGTCATGCTGATAACGCTCGCCGCTCTTTGGCTCATAGATATTGGCAAAACAGGAAACGGTCGGATCGCTGACAAATGGCTCAACAAAGGCGCTGTTAAGGTCTGGCTTCAACACCATATCACCTGATTCCACCTTGCCAAACCCGGCAACCGAAGAGCTGTCAAAGCCAACCCCATTCTCAACCGCATCCTTCAAACGCTCAATCGGCAGGGTCACATGGCGCAGCCTGCCCCAAAGGTCGCAATACTTCAGGTCAATAAATCTAACCTTATGCTCAATCTCTTCAATTCGCTTCATAATCATAGATTGCCAGAAACTTTCGCCTTGTCAATTACTGCTCAATTACATAAAATATAAAGGGCAGGTTTTTGCCCTGCCCTTTATTATTTTACAAAAACTACCTTTGGAGGATGAGTTTGGTGTTGCGCTGGTAGTCGCCAGCAAGGAAGCGGCAGATGTAAACACCACTGGCAACAGTTCTGCCTCTGCTGTCCCTACCATCCCAGAAAAGGGTGTATCTGCCCGGGTTCTGATTTGAGTTCAAGAGGGTCTTTATCACCCTGCCAGTGATGTCGCAGACCTGGATGAGGGTTTGCCGTTCGGTGTTGAGGGT
>JBDRUF010000038.1 GCA_039801245.1 candidate division WOR-3 bacterium | reverse complement strand
GGTACGCACCCTCACTTCAAACATCGCCCTTGAGATGGGTTATGCGAGTGGGGACCACCAGCGGGCTTTGTTTGCCACCGGCGTGATTCTATTTGTCATCATTGCCATCCTTAATACCATTGCACTCCTAACAATGAGGGAAAAGCGATGATTTCCCGTCCACTAATAATCCAGCGTCTGATTTGGCTTCTTTTAGCCCTCCTCACTTTGTTCACACTGGTCATTCTTTTTTCTATCATCGGCTATATTACTGCCAAAGGCGCCCGGGTCATTACGCCCGAATTTCTTTTCTCCCTGCCAGAAAGGATGGGTAAGGAAGGGGGTATTTTCCCAACAATTATCGCCACCCTTTATCTCGCCATCCTTGCCATCCTCGTTGCCACACCCCTTGGAGTCGGCACCGCGGTCTATCTGACTGAATATACTCGCGAATCACTTCTTACCAAGATAATCCGCTTTGGCGCTGATGCCCTTGCCGGTGTCCCTTCAATTATCTTCGGGCTTTTCGGGTTCATCCTGTTTGTCATCCGGCTGAAAATGGGCTGGTCAATTCTTGCTGGCAGCCTCACCCTGGCGGTGATGATTCTTCCTACTATTATCCGCACCAGTGAGGAGGCAATTCGTGCCGTTCCCTATCAACTGCGCGAAGTCAGTTACTCATTAGGCGGCACCAGGTCCCAGACAATTATGCGCGTTGTTCTCCCCAATGCCCTACCTGGGATTCTCACCGGGGTTATCCTCGGGCTGGGCAGAAGCGTTGCTGAAACCGCTGCAGTCATCTTTACAGCCGGCTCTTCGCTTCGACTACCCAAAACGGTCCTTGACCCGGCACGGACAATGGCGGTTCACTTTTACATCCTTGCCCGTGAGGGCATTTCAATGGAGCGCGCCTATGGTACCGCCTTTCTTCTGATCCTTTCCATCCTCATTATTAACGCCTTTGCCTATATCATGATGTTCCGTCTTACCAGGAGGCTGCGATAGATGCAAGAAAAGATAATTGCCCAGAATCTCAATGTAACTGTCAATAAGAAACCCGTCCTCAAAAATATTAACCTAACGGTTCTTAACCAGGAAATTCTTGCCATCATCGGTCCTGCCCATTCTGGTAAAACCACCTTTTTAAGGGCAATCAACCGCCTGATTGAAAATCAGCCCGAATTTATCCGCACAGGCAATCTTTTACTTGATGGCAAGGATGTGGGGCAATGGGGCATCGATACCCTGCGCCGGAAAGTGGGTTTAATCTTTGCCACTCCTGTACCCCTGCCCGGAACAATCTTTGACAATATTGCCTACGGACCACGCTTGAAAGGCGTCCGCAATATGCGTACCCTTGCCGAAATCGTTGAAAAGAGCCTTCGTGCCGCCTTCCTTTGGGACGAAGTAAAGGACAGGCTCTTTACATCTGCCTTACGGCTTTCTGGAGGACAACAGCAGCGTCTCTGCATCGCCCGCACCCTTGCCGTTGAGCCCGAGGTCGTAATGATGGACGAACCCTGCTCTGGACTTGACCCCATCTCCACCGCCCAGATTGAACAGGCGATGCGCGAACTCAAAAACCGCTACACCTTCATTCTTGTTACCAACAATGTGAAACAGGCGGCACGGGTCTCGGACCGCACCGCCTTCTTTTTCAATGGTGAACTGGTGGAACTGGGAGCAACCGAAAGGATTTTTACTAACCCAAAGGACAAACGTACTGACGACTATGTCTCTGGCAGAATCGGCTAAACCGGTCAAACTCCTGACCAGAAACCTGTCCGTCTTTTATGGCAACTTCCAAGCGGTAATTGATGTGAGCATCGGCTTTCCTCCCTGCGCCATTACCGCCATAATCGGACCATCTGGGTGTGGCAAATCTACCTTGCTGAGGAGTCTCAACCGGATGAACGAATTGATTGAAGGTGCGCGGATTAAAGGTGAAATACTCCTTGACGGCAGAAACATCTACTCCTTGAATGTCCTCGAGTTGCGCAAGCGGGTCGGAATGGTTTTCCAGCGCCCCAACGCCTTTCCACTTTCCATATTTGACAACATCGCCTATGGACCCCGCCTCCATGGCATTAATAAAAGAGAGCATCTTGCGGAGATTGTTGAACAGAGCCTAAGAGCGGTCAAAATGTGGGATGAACTAAAAGACAATCTCAATAAAAATGCCCTCACCCTTACAGATGAACAACGCCAGCGCCTCTGTATCGCCCGAATGCTCGCAGTCCAACCTGAAATTCTACTTTTGGACGAACCCTGCTCTGCACTTGACCCCATTGCCACCCTGCACATTGAAGAACTCTTACGGCAACTCAAACAAAAATATACAATAATTATCGTCACCCACAATATGCAGCAGGCTGCTCGCGTCTCTGACTTCACCGGTTTTATGCTTTTGGGTAAACTAATAGAATTTGGAACAACCACACAGATTTTCACCAGTCCTCATAACCCGGAAACCGAGAATTACATTTCCGGTCGCTACGGCTAACACCTTCATTTATATTAACTTACGCACAACCGACCTTTTTGCCAAAAACCTCTTAAACGCTTAACAAAAACTTAACAAAAAATTTATAACCACTTAACACTGCTCTTGTATCCTCATTCCCAATGAAAGTAACAAGCTTGCACAAACAAACGAAAGGAGTAAAAGTTGCATAAACGAATCTTTGTCATCTTCGCAGTGGCATTAGCCGCCACAACCATATTTGCCCTTGAACCGGGCGAAACCGAGTTTGAGCACAACGGCTGGTATCGCTATACTAACCAGTCCTCGGGCTTAAAACTGACCCAACCAAGCGTCAGTCGCTTCGCACTTGAGCGCGGTTACATCCGTCTTTCCCACCGGTGGTCCCCGCCCTTCTTTACCAAAATGACAGTAGATATTTTCTCATCCGATAAGTACCCAGAGGGTGCAACTGTCCGCTTAAAAGAAGCCTATGCGGACCTCGCGCTTCCTTTAATCAAAGACCTCAATCTCACTGCCGGTCTGCAGAAACACTATTTCGGTTTAATATATTCCTGGGATTATACCCATCCGGAGAAATCGCTTGCCGATGACCAGAGCGTATGTGCCTCTGCGGATTACGGAGTCACCATCAACGGCTTTCTCCCCTCAGGTCTTGGCGAACTGCAACTGGGAGTATATAACGGTGAAGGGTATAAATATGCTGGGAAGTATGTCAACACCTCGCCAGAACTACTTGGTAATCTGCGTCTTACCCCTCTTGCCGGTATTACCATCGGCGCTTCCGTGTTCACCAATGCCCGCGACGAGTCCCCATATAAAAATGACAAAAAAGGGAGAACCACTGTTGGTACTGACATCTATTATATGAATGCCGACACCAGTAATAAAAACCGCCTTGGTTTTGCGCCGATGGCAAAACTGGCGTATGGTCCAATATCTGTAACTCTTGAATACATCGGCTACAACTACACCCGCTGGTTCAGTTATTACAAAATCAACCGCGATAGCGCCGGTCAGATAATTGACTCAACACTTGTGGAAAAAACCAAGAAATACCAAATGGCGGGTCTGGATGTATTACCGATTGTCACCATTCCGGGCAGAAAGGTGGAAATCTTTGGGCGGTTTTCAATGTGGAACCGCAAAGAAGAGCATGGAGATGCAATGGAACTTAACAAGGACAAAAGTTTTATCCGCTATGGCGGGGGCTTCAACTACCACTTCATCCGCCGGGAGAAGGGTAAGCCTGGTCTGGAGTTTCAGTTTGCCTGGATAAGAACCCAGCCCAAAAACAGCGATATCAAGCCCACCGATGTGCTCCTCGCTCAGGTGCGGTTTGAGTGGAGCACAATTGTTGCAAAGCCACAGTTATAAAAAGGAGGAAAAATGAAAAAAATCATAACCATTATAGCTCTGCTCGGCACCATTCTCTTCGGTGCCGAAATCATCATCAAAGGTTCGGACACGATGCTTAATCTAACCCAGCGTCTTGGTGAGGCGTTTTCGGCTGTTCGTCCTGATGTCACCGTCTCAGTTACCGGCGGCGGTTCCGGTGTCGGGATCAACGCCATTATCAATCGCGAGGTGGATATCGCCAACGCCTCCCGGGGTATTAAATCAAAGGAAATATCCTCGGCACGGGCTAACGGCGTGAATCCAGTTGAAATCGTCATTGCGCTTGATGGTTTATCGGTAATTGTTAACAGCAAAAACCCGGTTAACAAATTAACCCTGCAACAAATCGGTGCCATCTACCGTGGTGAAATCACCAACTGGAATCAACTCGGCGGTCCGAACAAGAAAATCGTCCTTTATGGCAGGCAGCCCAACTCGGGCACCTTTGTCTTCTTCCGTGATGAGGTGGTAAAGGGTGAATACGCACCCATTATGCGCCAGATGAATGGTAATTCCCAGATTGTTGAAGGGGTTAAGGCTGATGAAGGTGGTATCGGCTATGTCGGGTTAGGCTATATCCGTAACATTGAGGGCATCAAGCCGGTGGCAATTGCCAGGAAAGCGGGCGAATCCTATGTCTCTCCGACTGATGAGGCAGATGTGAAAAGTGGCAAATACCCCCTCACCCGTCCCCTCTACCATTACCTCAATGGCAAACCCAAGGGGGTTGTCCGCGACTTCATCCTTTTTGAACTCAGCCCAGAAGGGCAGAAAATAGTTGAAGAAGAAGGGTTTGTCCCGGTAAGCGAAAACTACATTCAGCGCAACAACCAGGTTCTACAATAGGTTAACAGCTGAACTGAAGGATGAAACTGCGGAAGGCGACCGACAAGGGTGTCCGGATAGCCTTCTCTCTTACCGCTGTTCTTGCCGCCTCGGTTTTACTGGGGATTCTTCTCTTTCTCTTCACCTACGGGGTACGGGCGTTTATACCGCCAAGGGATACTCAACCTGATGACCTGTCATCCCAGCCGATAAGGGTGCAGGAGTTCCTCTTCGGCACATCTTGGAACCCGGACGCCTATGGTCAACCCAGATATGGAATTGTCCCTCTATTTCTTGGCAGCCTCATTACCACCATCATCGCCCTTGTTATTTCAATCCCGCTTGGTATTGCCGGTGCCGTCTTCATTGCCGAAAGGCTCAAAGGCGGTCTCCGGGTGGGCGTGAAAATGGTTGTAGAACTCTTTGCCGGCTTCCCGTCGGTGGTTATTGGCTTCTTTGGTCTTGTTGTCCTTGGACCATTTATTTCCCGGCTTTTCAATGTCCCTTCGGGTCTTAATATCCTCAACGCCAGTCTCCTCTTAGCACTAATGTCATTGCCAACAATCATCTCGGTATCTGAAGATGCGATGCGGGTTGTGCCTCACTCCTACCGTGAAGCCGCCTATGCGCTTGGCGCCTCACCCTGGACAACCGCAATCAGAATCATCCTGCCTGCTGCCCGTTCCGGAATCCTGGCTGCGGTTCTCTTGGGATTTGGCAGGGCGATTGGTGAGACGATGGCGGTTTTAATGGTGGCGGGCAATGCGCCTATCATCCCTAAGTCGCTCTTTGACCCGGTCAGAACCATCACCACCACCATCGCCATAGAACTGGGCGAATCCAGTTTCAACTCTATCCACTTCTTTGCCCTCTTTGCCTTAGGCTTCATACTGTTTTTAATTGCGCTGGGCACCAACCTCATCGCCGAATCCCTAATCAAGCGGGAAAAGAAAAGTTTCACCCTATGACGATAGCACCTCAACCCGAACGCCTGCGCCGGAAATATTTTGTCAGTAATGTGGGCTTCTTGGTTTTGGCGTTGCCTCTCTTTTTATTCATAGTCTTTATCGGCTATATGGTGTTTTATCTGTTCAGTAACGGCATCAATGTCCTCTCCTGGGAATTTCTAACTCAGCCACCGACAAAGGGAATGACCGCGGGCGGTATTATGCCCTGCATCGTCGGCACACTTTATATTACCTTCATCTCACTAATATTTTCAATACCAATGGGAGTTTTTTCTGCCATCTATCTCGCAGAATATGCCCCAAATAACCTTCTAACCCGGGCAATTCGTTCCTCTATTCGTTCCCTTGCCGGCATCCCTTCAATTGTCTACGGTCTTTTTGGGGTGGCACTTTTTGTGCGCGGTCTCAACATTGGACTTTCTGCCCTTGCCTCAGGTCTGACCCTCGGTCTGCTTAATCTACCCTGGATTATTGCTACCGCCGAGGAGACAATCACTGCAATCCCTGGCTCTTTTCGAGAAGGGGCGTTGGCGGTGGGCGCAACAAAATGGGAGGCAATCAGGCACAATGTCCTACCCTTCGCCTTTCCCGGCATCCTTACAGGGGTCCTCCTTGCCTTTGCCCGCACAATCGGCGAAACCGCGCCTATTCTCTTTACCGGTGTCACCTACTTCACCCGCGAACTTCCTAAAACCCCACTCCACAAATTTATGGCGCTTCCCTATCACCTCTTCGCGCTGACCACCCAGCACGACCAGTTAATCAAGGTGAGACCAATCGCCTTTGGAACCGCGCTCGTGCTCCTAATCCTGGTACTGGTATTTGACGCCATCGCCTTCCTCATCCGCATGCGCGTTGCCGCTGCGAATAAATGGCAGGTCTAAGGGGGATGAAAAATGGCAAAAGGCACAATAGATATCCAGAACCTTAACCTCTGGTTTGGCAAAAACCATGTCCTGAAAGACATCTCCCTCACCATCCCGCCCAATGCGGTGACAGCGATAATGGGTCCATCTGGCTGCGGTAAATCAACCCTGCTCCGTTGTATAAATCGTATGAACGACCTGATTGCTGAGACCCGTATCAACGGGAGAATTTTGATAGACGGCGAAAACATCTTCGCTCCTGAAACCGATGTCATTCAACTCCGCAAGAAGGTCGGGATGGTGTTTCAGAAGCCAAACCCGTTCCCGAAATCAATATTTGAGAACATCGCCTTCGGAATAAAAATCCATCGCCTCGCCCAGGGATGCGAAATCCGTAATAGGGTTGAAACCGCTTTACGCCAGGCAAACCTCTGGGATGAGGTGAAAGACCGGCTCCACGACAACGCCTTTTCCCTTTCCGGCGGTCAGCAGCAGCGGCTCTGCCTTGCCCGCTGCCTGGCGGTTGAACCGGAAATCATCCTCCTTGACGAACCGGCATCAGCACTTGACCCCCATTCTACCGCCCGGCTGGAGGAACTGATCGTCCAACTGAAAAAGGACTACACGATTGTCATCGTCACCCACAATATGCAGCAGGCGGCACGGGTTTCTGACTTCTGCGCCTTTGTTATGCTCGGTGAACTGGTGGAGTTTGACCGGACTGAAAAGGTCTTCACCACCCCACGCGACAAACGGACCGAGGAGTTCCTTGGTGGTAAATTCGGATGATAACAATACTTGTCAATTTTTAAAAATTTGCTATATTTACATCAGGAGAAACTATGACGATTCTTGAACAAAAGGTTACCGAACTTAAGGAAAAACTTTTGGCAATGGCTGCCCAGGTGGAGGGAATGGTTGAGGGTAGCATCCAGGCGTTGATCAAGCGGAATTCATCTCTGGCAGAGAAGGTCATAAACGATACTGAGGAGGCGGTAAATCAACTGGAGATTGAGATTGAGGATTTTGCGATTAACCTCATCGCCCTTTATCAGCCCGAAGCCTCTAATCTCCGCACCATCACAATGGTCATCAAAATCAACAATGACCTCGAGCGTATCGGTGACCACGCGGTCAATATCGCCGAGGCGGCGCTTTTTCTCATCCCGAGACCGCCGGTGAAACCGTTAATCGACCTCCCGCGCATGGCGGAACAGACGAGGGGTATGCTTCACGATAGCCTTGACGCATTTACCCGGGGTGATCCCCTTCTTGCCCGTGATGTCTGCACCCGTGACTCGGTGGTTGATTCCCTCAAGGACCAGATTAATCGTGAACTCATCACCTATATGACCTCTGATGCCACTACCATTGACCGGGCGTTAAAACTGATGCTGATCTCCCTCAACCTCGAGCGCATCGCGGACCTCGCCACCAACATCTCTGAAGATGTCATCTACGCCACCACCGGTGAGGTTATCAAACATGGCAGGGGCGAGCCCGCCACCTAACAAACCACCGCGGCTTATCGCCATTGTTGATGATGAACCAGATATCCTGGAGCTGGTTGCCATCAATCTTAACCGGAACGGATTCAGAACCGAGACATTTACCAACGCCCGGGATTTCTATCACTTTTTGGAAAACCAACTCCCTGACCTTGTCATCCTTGACCTGATGCTGCCCGATGTTGATGGACTTGACATCTGCCGCCTCCTAAAAAGTGAGCCGCGGACCAGGGCGATTCCCATAATAATGCTCACCGCCCGGGGCGAGGAAACCGACCGGGTCATTGGTCTGGAACTGGGCGCGGATGACTATGTAACCAAGCCCTTCTCAGCGCGTGAGCTTGTTGCCCGGGTAAAAAGCGTTCTCCGCCGGCAGGAAATGTCCCTTGCCGATGAGAAAATCACCCTGGGTGGTATAGTAAAAATTGACCCTCAGCGTCACGAGGTGGAGGTTGACGGTAAAAGGATAGACCTGACCACAACCGAGTTCCGCCTGCTCTTGATTTTGGCAAAAAGGCCTGGCTGGGTTTTTACCCGCAATCAGATACTGGATGAACTCTGGGGGGAGGAGAAGGCGGTTCTTGACCGCACCGTCGATGTGCACATAAAACATTTGCGCGCCAAGTTAGGGAAGGCAGGGAATCTAATCCGTAACATCCGCGGTGTTGGTTATAAGATTGAAGCCTGACCCGCTAAAATTAATATGAGGCGAACGCTTTTCCTCGGTATCCTGAGATTAACAATCATACCCGCCCTCATCCCCCTATTACTTTTGCTCATCCTTCTTTTCATTCCTTCTTATCGCACCATTCCCAACCTTCTGTTCCTAATCGCCCTGACCGCTCTCATAGCAATTGCCCTGGCGCTCATCAGCGCCTATTTTGTTTACAATTCCATAAAAACACAAATCAATGAAATCCAAACCGCCTGTACCCGGATCTCTCAGGGCGAATTGGCTGTTCGATTCACCCCTGCCCGGTATCAGGAACTCAACCAACTCGCAGTAAAATTCCAGGAGATGGGTGAAAAGATTAAAGAAAAGACCCTTGACCTTGAGCAGAAAAAGGGCTGGCTTACCGCCATACTCAATTCACTTCATGATGCCCTTTTTGTCCTTGACCCAAGTGGCAGGATCCTCATCGCCAACCCCAGTTTTCAAGGGGTTGCTGATACCAGCGAGGTCGAGGGAAAGTTCTACTGGGAGGTGATTCGTCACCCGCAGTTACCATCAATCCTGAGCGGTTTAACCAGCGAAAGCCGGTCGTTAACAACAGAAATAACCATTAAGGACAGGACCTTTCTCCTCAACGCCACCTGGGCTGATGCCGGGGAAAGGGTAATTACCCTCAGTGATATCACTGAGATTGTTCGGGCAGCACAGCTGAAAAGGGATTTAATCCTCAATGTCTCGCATGAACTGCGCACCCCGCTAACCGCAATAAAGGGCTATCTGGAAACTATGGAGGAGACCGTTGACGAGAATAACCGGCGTTATCTGGAGGTGGTCAAGCGGCATACCGACCGGCTTATCAAGATTGTCAGTGATCTATTAACCCTGTCCCGGGTTGAAACCCCTAACAGCGTTTTGGAACTTACCGAAGTTGATATCAACCGGATTGTCAATGATGTTCTACCCCTTTTTGAACCAACCATCAAAAGGAAGGGGCTGGAACTCAACCTGCAGTTACCCAAACACCCCCCCAAAGTTAAAGGTGACCGGCTCTATCTTGAGCAGGCGTTAATCAACCTTTTGGACAATGCGGTGCGTTACACCGAAAAGGGGACAATCACAATCGCAATTGCACCCATCAACAACCAATTGCACCTTTTGGTTCAGGACACCGGCATCGGCATCACCAAGGAGCATCTGCCCCACATCTTTGAGCGGTTCTATGTTGTTGACCGCGCCCGTTCCCGGGAGAGCGGTGGGACCGGTCTGGGCTTGGCGATTGTGAAACACATCGCCGCGCTTCATAAAGGCGAGGTCAAGGTGGAGAGCACGCCGGGTATCGGTTCAAAATTCACCCTTATCCTGCCAATTACCCAATGAGTAAAAAGTTTAACATTGTGCATCTCTCTGACCTCCATCTTGGTGGTGGCTATTTTGTCCCTGAATGGGGCGCAAGGGTTGTGGAGATGGTCAACTCAATCCAACCGGACCTACTTGTTATCAGCGGTGATTTGACAACAGAAGGTCATGTCCATGAATATGACCAGGTGATGCATTACTTGAAATCATTTCAGGTGGAAAGCAAACTAATCGTGCCGGGAAATCACGATGCCCGTAACGAGGGCTACACAATCTTTGAGGAGATATTTGGCACCCGCTACCCGTTTTATCAAGATGAAAGGTTGTTGATACTCGGCGTGGACTCCAGCCAGCCTGACATTGATGACGGTCATATCGGCAGGTCCAACTATCCATTAATTACCAGCCGGCTCAACGACCCCAAGCGGATAAAAATCCTGACAATGCATCACCATCTCGTCCCCATCCCTGGAACCGGTCGGGAACGCCACATCCCCACCGATGCCGGTGATGTTCTGAAACTGTGCGTTGACCTTGATGTCAGGATTGTCCTCTCAGGTCACAAACACCTGCCCTGGATATGGCACATTGAAAAAACCTGGCTTATCACCGGTGGGACCGCCACCTCCCGGCGATTGAAAGGAAGGTCTTATCCCTCATTTAATATCTTAACAATCAATGACAGCCACTTCGCCATTACCGAGGTCAATGTGGCTACCGGCGAACATTTGCTAAAACTCACCACCTCCATTTAATTTAAGTTTATATAAAAATACACAAAACCCGCCCCTGATATTTTGACCTATCTCTCGCAATTTCGCAACTTAACCTAAGGACAAATTTTGACGGGGGACTATCCCCTAATTGGTTTTTGACGCAGCCCGACCCACCTGACCTTGATTTTATTTTAAAGCCCTTTGGTAAACTATCAGTTTTTTCGCCTTTGCGCCTCTTGCCCCTTTCTCTCCAATTATAAAATAGACACCTGGTTCAAGCCGGCTTTGCCTGCGGATGCGCCCGCTCACATCAAAGATGGAATATGTTGAGGTTAAGGCCAAGGTTGAGGTTGAGGGTTGGACCGAAGACCGAGGATGGGAGGGGCTGAGGACCGATGACCGAAGACCGAAGCCTCCTTCCCCGGTCTGCCATCTTTCGTCTTCATAACACCAGAACTGCCTTGAACCACCGCCTTTCAGGGCAAACACCTTACCGTTACAGAATGCAAGCGCACCACCAGGACCAACCCTGCGCCAGGAAAGACCAAGCGGAATATCCTCCAACTGCTCCCAGGAGTCTGAAAGGACATCATACCGCCAGAACTCATTTGTCCGTCCGCCCTTAAAGGCATAGATATATTGAGAGCCATCACCAGCAAGCGCTGCCCCTTCCCGGCACCTCTTTATCCCCCTGCCAAAAGGTAGCGGGGCACAAATGCGCCAGGTGTCCTTGTTAGGAAGATACTCGTAAAACTCATTTGTTCCACCTTTAAGACAGAAGAGCCTTTCACCAATATTTACCAATCCGCTGCCCCTTTTCACCGGCTTATCAAAAACACCCCTGGGCACAGGTCTGCGCGCGTGCCACTCATTCTCTCTGACCCAGTAGACAAGAAGGTCATTGGTGCCGCTGCCCTTAAGACAGAAAACCTTATCGCCCCAAAAAACAAGCCCTGAACCGAAACGGACACCTCTGGTATATTCCGGCAACCCTGCAAGAGAAATCCATGAGTCACCAGCGATATCATATACCCAGAACTCCCTTGTGTTCCTTCCTTTAAGCGCATAGATGAAATTTCCTCTATCCCAGCACATTGCGGCACCGGCTTTGGGCTTTTTACCGCTCTGCCCAAGAGGCATTGGCGCAAGTTCTATCCAAGTGTCATTTACCGGCTCATATCTCCAGAACTCTGGGCAGCCACCACCCTTCAAGGCATAAATTGCATCGTTGCTGCTAACAAGACACCCACCAGCCCTGACCGGTCTATTTTTTGCTCCTCTGGGAATGGAAAGCAACTCCTGCCAAGGTCCTTTAAGGGACTCAACAGAAAATACCCTCCTTGCCGAATCGTTATCCGCTCGCATATCACCATCAAGATATGTCCAGGATGTGGCGAGATAACTACCGCTTGATGCCTGCCAAGAGCGAAATTTAATCAGCGAATCCCTTTCTGGTCCAACTCTCAAAAAAACTGAATCAAGGTATCTCTCGGTGCCACTTTTATCCACAATCTTAAAATAGGCGCTAATATCTGCTGATACATTCCCAAAGTTTTTAATTATTACCTCAGGCTCAAGTTCACCGCGGCTGATGATTTCACCCGGTTTTATAATTGAATCCACACCCGCATCACGCACCCGCACAAAAACTGTCTCAATCGCCCTGTTATTATTAGGGTTTCTATCACCGGCAAGCGTTGTTGAACAACTCACCACATTATTGCCCCGAGACGACGCCTCCCATAGATTAAAAGTATCTATAACCGAATCACCAGGTTCCAGCCAGACAGTATTGAAATCAATGTATCCTTCTCCAATCTTCATCCTCACCCTTACGCTCTCGGCAGTCTCGCCATAGTTCTTGATTAGCGCTTTCGGACACTCGCCCTGCCCGGAATCCACGACCCCAACAGGGTAAATAATCTTACTCACCCCGAAATCCCGGTTTAACACCCAAAACACCTCACTTGCGGTATCATTCTCCGGATGCATATCACCGGTAAGTGAAATGCGGACGCGCATAACATAACTATCAGGTTCCGCATCCCACCCCCTAAAACCGGTGTCCCGACTAACACCAGCACCTAAGGTTATCCCAATCGAATCGTTATGAACAAGTATCTGTTGACTGGCAGTAAAAATGGAGCAACTTGCCACGAATCTCGCCAAGACATTGCCACAATTCTTCACCCTAATCCTTGGGCGGATAAACCCTGCTCCGACCCTGCCAGGTGGTGCAAGGATTTCCTCCAGCATAACATCCTGCACGCGCACAAAAATGTTCTTCCTCAAAATATCATTTACACGATTAATGTCACCCCAAACACTTACAGAACAGGTAATTGCCATTAACCCTCGCCAAGAAACAGGCAAAGAATCAAAAACAACCATCGTAGATTCACCCGCTGAGATGGTCTCAATTTCCCAAAACCTTACCGAATCCCCTATATGAAAATAGGTTTTCACAGACGATTCAGGAAAATCGCCATAATTTTTAACCCAGACAGCAGGAGAAATTATTGCTGCTGAATCAACAGTATCTCCGGGCTGCTCAATTCTCATAACCCCGACATCGTGAATCTTTTCATACCGACGCAGGCGAACCGCAGTAAGTAAAGGAGAGCTTCTTATTACTTCAGTCCATGCAACCTGAACCCTGCCGCTTTGGGCTGCGATTGACACCCGCTCACACTTATTTCCTCCCTCGGTTAGCACTTGCATTTCTCCCCATTGACCTGTTCTTGACCTTTTCCGGCAACATATCTGCCAGAAACGGTTTTGTGTTGTATCTACCGTGCTCCAGGCTGTGTGAAGTTCGCCAGCCTCATCCACTACTATACTCGGTCCTTTTTTATCTCTTAGCGAATCGCTCAAACGCAAGGTATCTCCCCAACCTGAGGAACCTCTTGCCCGAAACAATATACCCCACCTATCATTTCCATAATCAACGACCCAAATCACATTGAAGGTGGAATCAAATTCAGACCAGCATACGCAGGGAGACATACTATTTCTTTGATTGTAAACAGTTTCTATCTCTGTCCAGACCCCACCTATTCTCCGCCTTGCAAGAACAATAAAGTAAGGGTATCTCCATTCGCGCCAGACAACCATTAAATCACCCTCGGGTGTAGAGGCAATTGAAGGAAAGTTAATCTGCGGTTGCGCAATTACACTGACCGTTTCAATTCTGCCCCAGCCGGTATCATGGGGAACATAAAGAATCGGTGCATTAATACTCAACAGCCTCACCCAGGTCAAATGTTGAACTCCATTACGGTCAATGGCGATTGAAACCGCACTGTCATAATGATTGCCAACCAAACTCTCTGCTGGCAGCCAAACATTCGTCACCGCATCCCGCCTTTTCAGTTTCAACACCCCTCTTGTAATCCAGGCAACATAGATGTTACCGCTGGAGTCGCAGGCGATTGCCGGGTCTCCAGCCTTGTTCTGGTCTGCGGAAATTACTGTGTCCTCTGACCACTGGCGGGTCTGCGCATCCCAGAACGAATACCAGACCTGCCAGGTGTCCGGTGCCTGACCGCGCCAGACGATATGAATGTTTCCAAAGGGGTCCGCAACCACACTCCTGGCGTTGTTATTGCAGGTTACATCGCTCTTGTTTTGGCGGTTGGTGATTGAGTCTATCGGCAGCCAGCCACTTTGCCCGAAAGTGAAAAGAACAACTATTAAACCTACCCCTCTACAGATATATGAAGCCATTCCTAAATTAACTGTGCCAAAACCATATTACTGGTCAAGTAGAATCTGCCGGTTATTTCTTTGACATTCCCAAGATATTTAATATGATTTTTACATAAAGAGCGATGGAAATGGCAAACAATTCACAATTATTTACCATCTTCTTCAGCGCCGGTTCCTTTCCTCTCCTCGAGCCGTGCGCAGAGTCTAAGACCTGATGTCTGCTGCATTACGCCGCTCATTTGTCTGGACGAGTATCGCTGCCCTGTTTCTTGACCAGTTAACCAAAACCATTGTTTACGGGATGTTCAATAAACCGGGAGCAAGTAACAGTGTTCCACTTATCGGCAGCATCCTAAAAATCTCTTTCACGACCAACCCCCACGGCGTATTTGGCATTGGCTTTGGCTCACCGGTTGCCCATCTCATCCTTCAGTGTGTCGGCATCATCCTTGTTCTCTTTTTCGGTTTAAGGACCAAAAGCACCTTTCTTGGCTGCGCCTATGGAATTATCCTTGGTGGTGCGTTGGGCAATCTGATTGACCGTTTCCGGCTGGGTTATGTGATTGACTTTCTTGACTTTGAAATCCGCCCGCTTCGTTTCCGCTGGTTTACTTTTAACCTTGCCGACGCCTTCATCGTCGTTGGCGTTATCTTGATTTTTATCTATGAAATCATCTCTGGTGCCAGAGAGAAAAAAGAAAAAATAGAAAAGGAGAAGAAGAATGAAGATGCGTGTCTATCTGGACAACAACTCCACAACCCGGATTGACCCCAGGGTCAAAAAGGCGATTGAGCCCTATTTAACCGAGATTTTTGGCAACCCCTCCAATCTGCACTATTTTGGCAGGGAGTGTGCCGAAGGGCTGGCAAAGGCAAGGGAGCAGGTTGCCGCATTCCTGAACGCCAAGCCCGAAGAAATCTTTTTCACCAGCGGCGGCACCGAGGCAAATAACTGGGCGATTAAAGGCGTTGCGGTTGCACAGATGCTTTCTAAGGGAAGGCACATCATCACCACCCCGATTGAACATTCTTCGGTTCTCGCCAGCGCCCAATACCTTGCCGGTACCGCCTGGAAGGTGACATACCTACCGGTTGACTCTTATGGACTTGTTGACCCCGAAGATGTCAAAAGGGCGATAACCAAGGAGACCGCACTTGTGAGCGTTATGCTTGCCAACAACGAAATCGGCACGATTGAACCGGTAAAAGAGATTGCTGCCGTTTGCCACGAGCAAGGAGTTCCTTTCCATACCGATGCGGTTTGTGCTGCGGGCAAGATACCACTTGATGTTGAGGAACTGGGTGTTGACCTTTTAACTATCTCCGGACACAAGATTCATGCGCCCAAGGGTGTAGGGGTTCTTTACATTCGAGAAGGCACCCCGATTGACCCATTGATTCATGGGGGACATCACCAGAGAGGCTTGCGTGCGGGCACAGAAAATGTTATTGGCATTGTTGGCATGGGCAAAGCCTGCGAGATCCTGAAAAGTGAGTGGCAAGTCGGTGCAAAGAAGGTGCGGTTATTGAGGGACCGGCTGGAAAAGGGCATCCTGGAGCGGATTCCGGATGTTCGGCTCAATGGTCACCCCGAAAAGCGCCTACCCAACACCAGCCACTTCGGCATCGCCTATGTTGAAGGCGAGGCGCTCCTATTAAATTTAGACCTTGAAGGCATCGCGGTTGCCTCTGGCTCTGCCTGCGCCTCTGGTGAACCCGAGCCATCACCCACAGTCAAGGCGATAGGTGTGCCAGAAATCTTTCGCAACTCGGTTGTCCGTTTCTCTTTAGGTGAGGAGAACACCGAAGAGGAAATAGACTACACCATAGAGGTCTTAGATAAAGTGGTGAAACGGCTGCGGGAAATCTCACCGTTAACAAAAAAGTAAAGGAAAACACCACTCATTTGTTCCTCAGCGATAGGGGCGAGGTTGTTTTTTGAATCTTATTCTTCCGCCCCTACCTTTTTCAGATATGCCGCAATATCTAAATGTCCCTCATCAAGCGCATCCCTGAGCGCGGTCCTGCCCTGTTTATCAACAGCGTGGATATCAGCGCCCTGCTCAACAAGGAACTTCACCACATAGGAATGACCGAAATATGCCGCCTCCATCAGGGCAGTTCTGCCGTAATTATCCCGAACATTAATATCGGCGCCCTGCTCAATTAGATACTTCACCATATAAAGCCTCCCCATACTTGCAGCCCACATCAAGGCGGTGGCACCAATTTTATTTCTGGCGTTGACATCAGCGCCCTGCTCAACAAGAAACTTTGCTACATCCAGGTGCCCTTCTGCGGTCGCCTCCATCAAAGGTGTCCAGCCATAATTGTCTTTGACATTAACATCCACACCCTTCTTTATCAGTGCCTTTACCTTATCCAAATCCCCTTCACTGGCAGCATCTATCAAAGCCGCTCGGCGTCCGCAGGATGGTAGAAAACATACCGTCAATCCCAGGGATAACACCAGAGGTAAAACGGCTAAAAACGCCTTGTTAGAACCAAGGCAGCGCCCCGCAAAGCTTCTTTGGAGATTCATAGAAAAATATTACTTCAAATCTGGATTTTGTAAAGATTCTTATTTTTTAACCATTAACAGCTTAAAATCTGGTCAATTTTTAGGTTTCTGAGAGCCAATTTCAACTAAGGTCGTTGGGTATATTCACTGAGTTAATAAAAAGGGGCGGAATTCTCCGCCCCTTGAAAAAGGAAAGGTATTTCAGCGCTGGAGGATGAGTTTGGTGTTGCGCTGGTAGTCACCAGCAAGGAAGCGGCAGATGTAAACACCACTGGCAACAGTTCTGCCTCTGCTGTCCTTAGCGTCCCAGAAAAGGGTGTATCTGCCCGGGTTCTGATTTGAGTTCAAGAGGGTTTTTATCACCCTGCCGGAGATGTCACAGACCTGGATGAGGGTTTGCCGTTCGGTGTTGAGGGTGTAGCGAATCTGGATGGTGCGGGTAAAGGGGTTGGGAAAGGGCGGATAGAGCCTGGTCTCCTTGATGGTGCTCATCTCCCAGCGGAAAGGCTCTTTCTCATCTATCCCGGTAACAACCTCAGGACACCAGAAGCCGATGTAGGCAAGGAGATTTTCACCAGAGAGGATTCCGGTTGCGGTCTGACCGATGGTTGCACCACAGCGGTAAGTTCCTGCCAGTTCACCACCACCAGTGGCAACAACCTGCCAGTCGCAGCGGTAAGGTTGCGCAAAGAGAAGGGAGCAGAAAGCAAGG
>JBDRUF010000037.1 GCA_039801245.1 candidate division WOR-3 bacterium | reverse complement strand
TCAGGTTAAGTTTCAAAGATAAATAACTTAGCCGAACTCATCACTTTTTCAGACCCCTCCCCGGGGATTACCCCCTTAATAATTTTTCAGATTGGATTGAACAGGGTTTTTGCGATTGGCTCGGGTTTGGGGTTGTCTGTTGATTTGAAATAGGAAACGAGGCTTCTTAGCTTTCCTTGACTGGGTTTGAGATTTGGGTATATTAAAAGGATTAAAGGCTTAACAACTTTCTTTTTCAGGAGGAATTTGTGAAAGAGTATAAGGTAGAAGATATTCGTAACATTGGTTTTTTCGGTCATGGCGGCTCGGGTAAGACATCCATCTGTGAGTCGCTGCTTTTGACGATGAAGCAGAATAACCGGCTTGGTTCGGTTGACGCCGGGACATCGGTTTTTGATTATGATGAGGATGAGATTGCCCGGAAGATAAGCATCAATCTGGCAATTGGTTACGGGGAGTATCGGGAGAAGTTGATCAATCTTGTGGATGCGCCGGGTTATGCCGACTTTTTCGGAAATGTTGTTTCCGCGGTGAGGGCGGTTGATGCCGCAGTGGTTGTTGTTGATGCCAGTTCTGGTGTTGAAGTGGGAACAGAGATGGCATGGCGAAGGCTGGATGAGGCAAACCTCCCCAGGGTTGTTTTTATAAATAAGTTGTCCAAGGAGAATACCAGTTTTGAGGTGATTGCCGAGGAGGTGCGTAAGGTTTTTGGAACCAAGGTGACACCGGTTTATCTGCCGATTGGCAAGGAGGGGGGTCTTAAAGGTGTTGTTGACCTTTTGAATGACCGGGCATACATTTATGAGAACGGGGTGCGCAAGGAGGTCGCAGTTCCCGAGGAGATGCAGGCGGCGATAGGTCAGTGGAAGGAGAGGCTGATTGAGGCGGCGGCTGAGGTTGATGAGCGCCTGATGGAGAAGTTTCTTGAGGGCGAGGAGATTACACCGGATGAGATGCGGGGAGCGGTGCGGAACGGGATTAAGGCTGGTGTTGTTTACCCGTTGATGGGTGGTGATGCCTTAACCCAGGTTGGTGTTGACCTGATTTTGGATTTGGCGGCTCTTGTTCTGCCCAGCCCCAATGAGATGCCGCGGGTCAAGGGGGTTGTGCCGGCAACCGGTCAAGAAGTTGAGATTGCGCCTGATCCTGATGGTCCGGTATGCGCGCTGGTGTTCAAGACCATCTCGGAGGCGCATCTCGGTGATATGCATTATGTGCGGGTTTTTCGGGGAAAGTTGGAGCCGGGGATGGTGGTGGTGAATGGCACGAGCCAAAGGGAGGAGAAGATAAATCAGATTTATGTTGTCAAGGGTAAGGAGCGAAGCGAGGTGGCAAGGTTGACAACCGGGATGCTGGGCGCTCTGGTGAAACTGAAGGACACCCATACCGGGGACACCCTTGCGGATAAGAAAGAGCCGGTGAGGCTGGCACCGATTGTCTTTCCCAAGCCCTCAATCTCGGTGGCGATTGTGCCCCAGAGCAAGGGCGATGAGGAAAGGGTTTCCAATGGTCTTGCCCGGTTGCACGAGGAGGACCCAACATTTTCATATGAGTATAATGCGGAGTTGGGTCAGCAGTTAATCAGCGGCATGGGCGAACTGCACCTGGATGTGATTGTGGGTAGGCTCAAGCGCAGGTTTGATGTGAATGTGGAGCTGGTGAAGCCAAAGATTCCCTATCGGGAGACGATTACGAGGAAGGCAGAGGCGCAGGGAAAACACAAAAAGCAGACCGGTGGCAGGGGTCAGTATGGTGATGTCTGGCTTAGGATTGAGCCGAAGGGAAGGGGGGAGGGTTTTGAGTTTGTTGACGAGATTTATGGCGGTGCGATTCCCTCAAAGTATATACCGGCGGTGGAGAAGGGTGTGATTGAGCAGATGGAAAAGGGTGTGCTTGCCGGTTATAGGATGATGGATATAAAGGCAACCGTTTATGACGGTTCCTATCATGAGGTTGACTCTTCCGACATCGCCTTTAAGATTGCTGCTGGGCTGGCGTTCAAGAACGCCTGTGAAAAGGCAGGGGTGGTGCTCTTGGAGCCGATTATGAATGTGGAGGTGACGGTGCCTGACCGGTACACCGGGGATGTGATGGGCGATTTGAATGCCCGGCGGGGCAGGATTATGGGAATGGAGGCGCAGGGCGGGCTCCAGGTTATCAAGGCGCAGGTGCCCCTTGCCGAGATGTATAAGTATTCCAACAGTTTGCGTTCAATGACCCAGGGCAGGGGGGTTTTCACAATGGAGTTTGACCATTATGAGGAGGTGCCGCGGGAGATTGCTCAGCGAATTATTGAAGAGGCAAGAAGGGCAAAGCAGGAGGAGAAGGAGTAAGCCGGTCGGTTTAAAGGCAATCAGTCAATTTCATACCAGGGGCGTCTGACCCTTCGTTTTATCAACAGTCCGAAGATAACACCAAGGGCAAAGCCGCCGATATGAGCAAAATAGGCGATGCCACCACCGGTTCCTGGTGCCGAGGAGCAGCCGTATAATATCTGAAACAGAATCCAGAAGCCCAGAAGCACCGAGGCGGGGAGATAAACCATCCTGATAAAGATGAAAAAGGGGATCAGGGTCAAAACCCGGGCACGGGGATAAAGGACAAAATAGGCGCCCATTACACCGGAGATGGCACCAGATGCACCAATAGTCGGTACGCGGGAAAAGGGCGAGACGGCAATCTGAAGGAGATTGCCAAAAACCCCAGAACTGAGATAAACCAAGGGATAAAGGATATGACCGAAGGCATCTTCAACATTGTCGCCAAATATCCAGAGATAAAGCATATTACCAAGGAAATGGAACCAGCCGCCATGCAGAAACATTGAACTCAAAAGTGTCCAGAGCCTTTTCCCTTGAATTATCCTTGCGGGCACCATTCCGTATTGCAGGATTTGCACTTCAAACTGCTCTGGTGAGCGGGTGAATTGGATGGTCCAGACGATTGCGCAGGCAGAGAGAAGGAGGTAGTTCATCCAGGGGCGCCGCGAGGATTTGATGTCGTCGTAAAGGGGAATCATCTCTGAGGAACGAGCAGCGCAGTCACCAAAGCGCTGATGCTCTTTTCAGGCAGGGCGATGCGAGTGCCTTCAGTAGTTTTGGCTTTGAGACCGATGCGGTCAGAAGGAATATTGAGTTTTTTGGAGAGATGGTTACGAACACTTGGAAAATGGTCGGTGAGCTTAGGCTGGTCGCAGATGATAACTGTATCAATCTGGGCGACCTGCCACCGCTTTTGTTTTACTTTATCGAGAACTATCTTCAACAACTTCTCACTGCTTGCGTTTTGATATTTGGGGTCGTTATCAGGGAAAAGTGTGCCGATGTCAGGCATGCCAAGGGCACCGGTAAGGGCATCAATCAAAGCGTGAAGCAAGACATCGGCGTCAGAATGTCCTGAGAGCCCCAAATGAAATTTAATCTCAATGCCGCCCAATATGAGCCGGCGTCCCTTTTTCAGGCAGTGGGAGTCAAAGCCGATGCCGATACGATAGGGAATTATGCCCTTCAAGATATTAAATTTTACCAAGAGATTCCCGTAGGTCAAGTGATGGGCATAAATGTGCGCGTCGGTTGACATTCCTAAGGGGTTTGATAAGATTCAGGCGTGATTAAGGTTGTTGTTAAAGGCGAAGAAAGGCAGGTGGAGCCCGGTCTCAGTGCGGGTGAACTGCTTAACGACACAGAGGCGATTGCCGCCAGGGTTAATGAGCGGCTGGTCGACCTTTCCTTTAGGATTGAGGCTGACGCCACCGTAGAGCCGGTCTATTTTGACTCGAAAGAGGGTAAGGAGATTTTCTGGCATTCGGCGTCCCATCTGATGGCGCAGGCGGTAAAGCAACTCTACCCACAGGCGAAGGTGGCGATTGGTCCGGCTATCCCTGAAGGGTTTTATTATGACTTTGATGTGCCCGACCCATTTACCGAGAAGGATTTGGAGCGGATTGAGCAGCGGATGAAGGAACTTGCCCAGGCGCGAATTCCGATTGTGCATAAATTCCTGCCCCGTAGGGAGGCGCTGAGAATTTTTTCTGAACGGGGTGAAACCTATAAGATTGAGATAATAAATGAAATTCCGGATGCGGAGATTTCGGTTTATGAGCAGGGGGATTTTGTTGATCTGTGCCGAGGTCCGCATCTCCCTGATACCGGGAGAATAAAGGCGATTAAACTTTTGAGCGTTGCCGGTGCCTACTGGCATGGTGATGAGCGCAACCGGATGCTTTCACGCATATACGGTGTTGCCTTTCCGGATGAGAAAATGCTTAAGGATTTTCTTGACAAACTTGAAGAGGCAAGGCGCCGTGACCACCGCAAGCTCGGTCCGGCACTTGACCTGTACAGTTTCCATGAGGAGGCAGGAGCGGGTCTGGTTTTCTGGCATGCCAAGGGCGCGACGGTGCGACGGCTCATCCAGGAGTACTGGGAAAAGGAGCATCTGGCCGCAGGCTATCAATTGGTGGTCACCCCCCATATTGCCCGCAGCCAGCTCTGGCACCGTTCAGGTCATTATGACTATTACCGGGAGAATATGTATATTTTGCCGGTGGAGAATGAGGAGTATGTCTTGAAACCGATGAACTGTCCCGGTCACATCCTTATCTATCGGACAAAGGTTCACTCTTATCGGGATTTGCCTTTGCGGATGGCGGAATGGGGCACGGTTTATCGTTATGAACGTTCCGGAGTTCTCCACGGGATGATGCGGGTTAGGGGTTTTACCCAAGATGATGCCCATATCTTTTGTACAAAGGAACAGGTGGAGGAGGAGGTTTTGGGTGTGGTGGCACTTTCGCTGAAGATGTTGCGCGCCTTTGGATTTGATAAATTCAATGTGGCACTTTCGGTGCGGGACCCGCGGCATCCAGAAAAATTCCTTGGGAGTGACGAGCAGTGGCAGGTGGCAGAAAATTCCCTTGTCAATGCCTTAAACCGGCTCGGGCTTGATTTTTATCGGGCAGAGGGGGAGGCGGTCTTTTACGGACCGAAGATTGATATCAACCTTGCCGACTCTTTGGGAAGGGAGTTCCAGTGTTCAACCTGCCAGTTTGATTTCAATCTGGGGAACAAGCTGGATGTTTACTATATGGATAAAAGCGGTCAGCACCTCCCAGCTTATCTTGTCCATCGCACGGTCTTGGGTTCGATTGAGCGTTTTATGGGAATTTTGGTTGAGCATTATGGTGGTGCATTTCCCACCTGGCTGGCACCGGTCCAGGCACGGGTTCTGACCGTAACGGAGAAGGAAATCGGTTATGCCCAAGAAGTTTTTGAGCGGCTCAAGGCGGCTGGTACCAGAGTTGAAATTGACATTAATAATGATAAAATTGGTTACAAAATTGGCGAAGCGGAACGGCAGAAGATACCCTTTATTTTGGTTGTTGGTGCCCGGGAGGCATCTTCAGGGACTGTTTCCCTGCGCCGCCGGGGTAAAGGGAATCTCGGCGCGGCTTCGCTGGAAAAGGTAATAGCACTAATCAAGGAGGAAGAAACTGGAAGAATACAGTAATAATCTGAAAACAGATAGTAGAGACCGACCTAAGGCAAACGAGCAGATTAAGGTTCCTTATGTCCGGGTAATAGGCGCGGACAAAAGACCAATTGGGATTATGCCAACGCGCGAGGCAATCGCACTGGCAAGGAGGCAAAACCTCGACCTGATTTTGGTGGCGCCAAATGAGGAGCCACCGGTTGCAAGGATTATGGATTTAGGTCGGTATCTTTATGAGCAGAAGGCTCGTCAGCGGGAGTCAAAGAAAAGGCAACACCAGACCGAGGTGAGGCAGATAAGGATGAAGATGAAGATTGACAAGCACGACTATGAGGTGAAACTGAGGAAGATGCGGGAGTTCCTTTTACAAAAGGACCGCATCAGGCTGATTCTCTGGTTGCGCGGACGGGAGGTGCTCCACACCGATTTGGCTTACAAATTGATTGACCGGATTCGTCAGGACCTGGCTGATGTCGCCAAGGTTGATGGTCAGGTGAGGTTCCAGAATGAGGATAGGAAATCAATTCAATTGATGCTGGTGCCAAAATGAAGAGAAAGTTAAAGACCTTAAGTGCTCTCAAGAAACGTGTGAAGAAGAGCGCCACGGGCAAGTTTTTGCATAGGCGCAGCGGAACAAGCCATAATAACAGCGTGAAGAATAGCCGGCGTAAGCGCTGGCTGCACCGACCTGCGGTTGTTGATAGCACCAAGGTCAAGGCGCTTAAGCGGCTAGTTCCTTACGCATAGACAAGGAGAAAGATGGCAAGGGTTAAAACCGGACCGGTTACGAGAAAAAGACGGAAGAAGTGGCTGAAACAGGCAAAAGGCTACTGGGGCGGAAAGTCACGGCTTTACAAAACCGCACGGCTCCAGGTGATGCACGGGCTCCTCAGCGCCTATCGGGACCGCAAGCGGAAGAAGCGTGTCTTTCGGTCATTGATGATTACCAGGATTAATGCGGCGCTTGAACCCCATGACTTGAGTTATAGCCGTTTCATCCATGGACTGAAGCTTGCCGGTGTGAGCCTGGACCGTAGCGTTCTGTCTGAGGTGGCGATTCACGCGCCTGAGGACTTTGCCCAGCTGGTCCAGCTGGCAAAGAAGAACCTTACAGGTTAACCACCCCGGATTAAAATATCGCCGGATAAACCGAGTCGGGGCGACCAGATTTGAACTGGTGACCCCCAGCACCCCAAGCTGGTGCGCTAAACCAACTGCGCTACGCCCCGTAGAATTATCCTAACCAAAACCTCCCCTAAAGTCAAGAAGATTTCAAGGTTAAACTGCATCTGAGGTTTAAGGATAGATAAACAAGTGGGGATGGTACTAATTTATCTTATCCCTCGCAATTGTGTGACTTAGCCGGTATCCAATCCTACCGGGGGAGTGACCCCAGGGGTGAATTGGGGCTGAGGGTTTCAGATGGGTTGTTTTTTGATTTTTAGCCTCATTTTTCGGTTTGAACCGAGGTGCAAAATTATTCAAGTGGAACCGCCCAGACATAGGCGCGTTCAAGGATGTGATTTGGCAGACGATACACAAATTGAATCTGCCAGCCGGCAATCTGTTCAGACTGGGGGTTGGGGGCAAAGTAGCGCAAAATGATGCGGTTGTTGAGCGAGTCGTAGCCAGCATAGGAGAAATGAAATTCAAGCGGTGATTTGACCGCAACCCGCTCGCGCACCAGTTGGCGCAATAGCTGGTCGTTTGCCTCAATGTCCTGGCGAAGTGAGAACAATCTCTTGTGGAGGCGATGCCCTATTGGCAAAGGGTAGTGGTAATGAGGATAATAGCCGACCGTTACTGGTGGTGATGGTGTCCCTAAAACCCTTTTTATCTGGGAACCGGGGAGGCATTTGAGGCAAGGGATGGTGAGGGAAAGAAATGCAAGACAAAATAGGCGCACCGGTTAAGTTTAGAAGCGCTTTTATTGGTGTCAACATCTTTTGACCGTATTGGCGTTTGTTCTATAATAAAAGGAGAATGAAAATTGGCATCTGCCGCGCACTGCATTCTTACCATCACTTTCCTCTGTGGAGGTCATTTTTTGAGAGGCTTGGGTTTGAGGTTGTGCTTTCCCGTAAGACCGATAAGGGGATTGTTGCCAGGGGTGTGGAACTTTCGCCCGCAGAGCTTTGTCTGCCCGTGAAGGTATTTTTAGGACAGGTTGATGATTTAAGAGAAAGGGTCGATTTGATTTTTGTGCCGAGGTTGGTTTGCCGGCGGTTGAGCAAAGATTTTTATTTTGGCTGTCCCAAGGCGATTGGCCTTCCCGATATGGTGCGGGCAATCTTTCCGAAAACAAACGGTATTTTTGAGATTACTATTGACCAGCGGGTTGGTGATGAAGGGGAAGGTTTTGTCACTTGGGCACGCACCCTTGGAATCAAAAACGGGGCTGCCCGAAAGGCTTTTCTTGAGGCAAGAGAGGCGGAGAAAAAATCGGCAAAGATGATGGGTTCTGGTGCCATCCCGGTTGATTTCTTTGAAGAAAGGGCGAATATGCCGAAAGGTGATGGTAGGGGCAAAGGGGAACGTATTGGTGTAATCGGACATCCCTATCTCCTATTTGATGAGCATATCAGCCTGAATCTATTAAAGATTATCCAGGAACTCGGGGTTGAACCGGTTGTGCCATTTGTAAGCGAAGAGGGGCTTGTTTTGGAAGCAACCAGGGGCAATGTGCCCAACTGGTTTTATGAACTGGAGCTCCTCGCCGCGGCAAGAAAGGTTTTACAGGATAGAGAGATTAAGGGCTTGCTGCTTGTCTTCAGTTTTGCCTGTGGCACCGCGCCGGTAATGAATGAAATCATTCGCCGGGAAATAGGTCGAAATTCAAGGTTGCCTATTCTTACCCTCTTTTTTGACGAGCACAGTGGTGAAGTGGGATTGAGAACAAGGCTGGAATCTTTTGTTGATTTGGTGCGAGCAAGGGATGGGAATTTATGAGGGTGGCTTTTCCTTATATGGGTGATATCAGGCTGGTCTTAGAGCCAATCCTGCACGAGTTGGGTGCAGAGGTGATAATTCCGCCGGAGCCGAACCGGGAGACTGTTGCCTTAGGTGCGCAGCTGGCACCGGAGACAATCTGTCTGCCATTCAAGGTAACATTGGGCAACATCATTCGGGCACTGGAACTTGGGGCAGACACCTTGGTTTATGTTAGCGGTTCTTGGTCCTGCCGGTTTGGTTATTACGGCAGGGTGCAGGCAGATATTGTCCGGGATTTGGGATACAAATTTCAGATGTTAGAGTTGCGCCGCGACCGGATGGATGAGATTGCCAGGCAGATTGTTAAGTTGAGTGAGGGCAGGTTTTCCCGAGCGGTCGTGCGGACTGTTAGGGCTTTGCGTTTAGGCTGGTTTAAGGCCGATACTTTGGAAAGGGCTTATGCCCTTGCGCGGGCAAAAATGCCTAATGCTTTGGACCCTAAGGAGTGCCAAAACCTGCTAAAGAATGTATTGCAGGAGGTGGATGAGGTAAAGAGTGTGGGGGAGTTGAGAAGGCTGCGTCGGTCGTTGAAGGAGCGCTTCGCATCCGTCAAAAGAAATGGCAAAGGGAGCTGTCTGCGCATAAAACTGGTGGGTGAGAGTTACTGCGTGATCGAGCCGTTTGTCAATTTTGATGTGATCAACCGGCTTGGAGAGATGGGTGTATGGGTTGACCCATTTATCACCGGTCCACGCTGGCTTGGTTTCCACGGGTTCAGGCTGAGAAAAAAGGAGGTCATCCAGGCGCAAAAGGTGGCGCAGAACTACTGGCGTTACTGTGTTGGTGGCGAGGATGCCAATTCGGTTGGGCACCTGATTTTGGCGGCGCAGGCGGGTTATGATGGGGTGCTTCATATCCATCCTTTTGCCTGTATGCCGAGCACGGTTGTTCAACCGGTTCTTTTCAAGGCAAGCCGCGATTACGATATCCCGCTGCTTTCAATCTCAATAGATGAGCATACCGGGGAGACAGGTTTTATTACGCGGGTTGAGGCATTTGTCTCCCTTTTGGAGCGGAGGCGCCGTAGACCAAAAGATTTAAACGGAGGTGACAAATGTATCTGGTCAGGGTAAGTAAAGGTTTCAGCGCCGCCCATGCTGTCAAGGGTACTGGTGGCAAATGCGAAGAGATTCACGGACACAACTACTTGGTTGAGGTCGTTGTCGGAGGCAAGGAGCTGAATCAACCGGGAATGGTAGTTGATTTTGTCCAACTGCGCTCAAAACTGGGAGAAATTCTGCCAGACCACAGACTGCTTAATGAGGTTTACAATTTTAATCCAACCGCAGAAAACCTTGCCCGACATTTTTACGAGGAGATGGCAAAATTCTATCCAGTGGTTAAGGTCAGGGTTTGGGAGAATGAAGATTGTTGGGCAGAGTATCAGCCCGACTAATTCAGGACGAGAACCTTGAGCAGTTGGGATGAACCGTCTTGGTTCTGAAGTTGTAAAAAATAGGTACCGGCTTCAGGCAGCACAATCACGCCATTATTGATTGGGATTTTCGAAATCACTCTGCCCGCAGGGTTGTAAACCGAAACTGTCCCTTTCAGTTCAGGCAGGGAAACGGCGTGATGGGTGATAATTGTGGTTATAGCTGGCGTATGGGGCTGGGCGGTTTTAATTGTTCCCCTTTGGAGAGTCTGTGCCAGCTGAAGTGCACGATAGGCGTTGACAAGACCAAAACCAAAGTACTCGTCCCTGCCGGTTGAGCCCATATCAATAGCACTGGCACCGATGATTGCCCGGACCTGATTGGCGGTAAGGGAAGGGTTAAGCGCAAAGACCAGTGCGGCAACACCACTTACTTGGGGGCAAGCCATTGATGTACCACTCGCTTCAACATAGCCATTGCCGGTTGCGGTGGAATAGATGGCAGTGCCTGGTGCAACCACCTCCTGTTCAGGTCCGTAATTGGAGAAATAGGCAAGTCCGGAAAGTTCATCAGTGGCACCAACCGCAACACATTCACTCATTCTTGCCGGATAGGTAATTCCTGACCTGCCATCGTTCCCCGATGCGGCAATGAGCAACGCGCCCTTTTGGAGAGCATACTGGCAGGCTTCAATCAAAGGAGTGGAAGCGGCGTCACCACCGAGGCTCATATTGATGACCTTGGCATCATGGTCAGCAGCCCAGCGGATGCCTTTGGCGACATCGGTCAAGGTGCCATTGCCAGAATCGTCAAGCACTCTCACCGCGAGCAGTTGTATTTGTGCCCAACCGGCGATACCAATAAGGTTGTTGCTAACACCAGCAATTATTCCCGAGACATGGGTGCCATGGAATGCCTCTGCAACACCGGGGTCATCCGGTCTCGGATCAGCGTCATTGCCGATAAAGTCATAACCCAGTTCGCCGGAGCGAAAGTTCGCTGCCAGGTCAGTGTGAAAGTATTGAACACCATTGTCAACCACTGCAACCTTGACATTGCCACCAGTAGTAATGTCCCAGGCCTTGTCGGCGTACATCACCCACTTGTCCCATTGCTTCTTGAGAAACATTGAGTCGTTGGGGATGTGCAGAACGCGGGCAGAAAAGTCAGGTTCAACAAATCTGACGCCAGGGAGGGAGGTGATATTAAGCTGCAGGCTGCTGCGATTGTTATGTTCAGGGAAACGGGCAACGAGGAATTGGCCGCCGCTGTCAATCTTAATCACTTGACCATTAAGTGTCTGAATATGATTGAGAATTGCCGATAAGGTAGCAGACTGAAACCCGATAACAAATCTGTTCGGAATCGGTTCAGCATTTTCAGGAAAGACCGGCTGGCTGGGAATGGTGGTAGCGCAGGTCTGTTCAAGTAAAAACATTTTCTGGATGTCCGCAGTTGTCAGCGGTGGACATTCGGGTCTGGGGAAAAAGGTAATTAGCAGAAATAAGGTAATGGTCATATGCTATTGAATGATGAACCTTGCCCAGTAGGTCTGGGTTGAGCCGGTGGTGTTTAAAAATACAAGATAATAAGTGCCATCAGCGGTAAACTGGTAGGAGAGGCTAATTTCGGTGATGTTATTCTGTTCATAGAGGGCGGTATAGGTCTGACCTGCGCGGTATTTCTGAAAGTTATCCCGGTCAAGGAGGGAAAGCCGGCTGATTCTTCCTCCTGGGATTGCCCTTGACTCGCCCTCAATCGTTTCGCCAGCGACGGCGCTGAAGTCAACCCAGCGGTAATAATTGTTATTAAGGATGATTTTACCATGAAAGACACTGCGCTGAGAACCGGTATGAATCTGAACATTGACGGTGTCACTGGTGCCCTTATTGCCGGCACGGTCAGTAGCAATACAGTGAAGTTTGTGCCAGGAACCTTCAGGAAGCTGTCTGGTATCCCAGTCGACACTGGCAGTTGCTGAACTTTCGGTGGCAAATAGATTGCCATCGGCATAGAAGTCAATTGCCGTAATGCCACTGGAGTCAAATGCCTCTGCCTGGACCTTGATGATACCACTGACAATTGTAGAATCAAGCGGCGAAATGATATTACACACCGGCGGAGTTGTGTCGAGTAATTTTAAGAGCAAATCACAGCCGGTAGTTAAAAGAAGCAGGGTAAAGATGAGAAATTTAAATCTCATATTCGTCACCCTTGCGGGGGATGATGACCTCGGGCACTCCCAAAGCCTTGAGCGGTTCAACCATTGCCGTTGCCGCTTCGGGTTCGGCATGGACCAGAAATACCTTTTTCAAACGGTCAATCCTCATATTCTCGACATAATTAAGTAGTCCGTTGCGGTCGGCATGGGCGCTGAACTCATCCATAACTTCGACTTCTGCCTTAACTTCAAATTCCTCACCAAAGATTTTTACCACCGGCTGTCTTTCTACCAATCTTCTGCCTAAGGTATGTTCTGCCTGAAAAGAGACGATAAGGATGAGGTTTCTCTCGTCGCCGATAGCGTGTTGCAAGTGATGTAGAACCCTGCCTGCCTCGCACATTCCCGAAGGGGAAATAATGATACAGGGCAGGTCAAGGTGGTTGAGTTTTTTGGACTCATCGGCATCCTCAATGTAGTGCAATCCCTCAAAGTCAAAAGGGCTATTAAGTTCCTTAGCCTCTTCGTCAAAATAGGTGCTACTGTTGCGGTAGACCTCGGTTACCTTACTGGCAAGTGGGGAATCAACAAAAATCGGGATGTCCGGAATTGCCTGTTCCTGGGTAAGGATTTTTAAATTATAGACAATCTCCTGTGCCCGCTCGACTGCAAACGCCGGAATGATGATTCTGCCGCCACGGGCAAAGACTCGATTGAGGATGGTGGCAAGCCGTTTTTTCACACCTTCGTAATCGCCATGCAAACGGTTCCCATAGGTTGCTTCCATAATCAGTATGTCCGCTTCCCCCACCTGAACCGGGTCTCTGATGATGGGCATCTTTTTTCTGCCCAGGTCGCCGGTGAAGAGTACCCTTTTGTGCTCGACTTCAATGTCAATAAGGGCAGATCCAAGGATATGTCCGGCATCGTGAAAATACAAAGTAAATGGTCCAAGTTTTTCCTTGCGGGCATAGCCGATTCCTTTAATCCGGGTAAGGGCGTGTTCGGCATCCGCGGTAGTGTAGATTGGTTCCTTTAATGGCTCGCCCCTTTCCCGGCGTTTTTTGTTAATGTATTTAATATCGCTTTCTTGGATTTTTGCCGAATCCAGCAACAGAAGTCGGCTGAGTGCAACAGAAGGTTTGGTCATCAAAACCGGACCACGAAAGCCGCTCTTTATCAGATTGGGAAGATTGCCGATATGGTCAATATGGGCATGGCTGGCAACACACCAGTCAACTGTTTTGGCGTCAAAGGGCAGATGGCGGTTAATCTCTTCTGCCTCCTGCCGGTGTCCTTGAAATAAGCCGCATTCAAGGAGCAGGCTGCTTTTGTTTGATTTCAGGATATGTTGGGAGCCGGTTACCGTCCCAACACCACCCCAGAACTGGATTTTCACCTTGTGAGGCTCCGGACTGTGCGCATATTTTCCAGGTCCTCTTTGGCGCTCGTGCGGGGTGTTTCCATTATCCCGGGCAACTTCTTCAGAAGCGGATGGTTAACAATCTCCTTAAAACCGGCAAGTCCGATTTCGCCCTTGCCAATGTGCCAGTGCCGGTCGACCCTTGAGCCAAAAGGGGTTTTGGAGTCGTTGAGATGAACGAGATAGAGCCTGCCTAATCCAATTGCCCGATCAAACTCACGCAAGGTTTCATTGACCGCCTTAAGGGTGCGCCAGTCATAACCGGCCTCAAAGGAATGGGCGGTGTCAAGCGTTACACCAAGGCGGTCCTTTTGTTCGACGAGGTCAATAATTTCGGCAATCTGCTCGAATCGGTAACCGATTTCCGAACCCATACCCGCGGTGTTTTCCAAAAGGATTTTTACCCGGTTTTGAACAAGGTCAAGGATGCGGTTGAGATTTTCTCCCACCTTTTTAACCGCGGTCTTTTCATCTGCACCCATCGCCTTGCCCACATGGACAACAAGGAATTCAATCCCAAGGGTTGCGCATCTTTTCAGGTCGTCGGCAATTGTTTCAATTGAGCGCTTTTTTAAATCGGGGTCAGTAGCGGCAAGGTTGGGCAGATAGGGGGCATGGGCAAAGACCGGGCTTATCTTTGAATCCTTAATATCATTTTTGAACTTTTCCACATCAGCCTCATTAAGTTTGGTTGCGCTCCAGCCTCTTGGGGAACGGGTGAATAACTGGATTGAGTCGCAGCCCAACTCCTCTGCCCTTTGCCGGACATTGGCAAACCCGCCAGCAATGGAGATGTGAAATCCGAAACGCATCGTCTATTTAAGATTATCATTTAACAGCGCCGAGTCAATATTAATATTGGATTGGGATTGCTTGACACTTGTGAAACTGGGTTTATAATGCAGTATGCACCCCTGTAGCTCAGCAGGATAGAGCAGCGGTTTCCTAAACCGCAGGTCGCCCGTTCGAGTCGGGCCAGGGGTAGGAGCATTGGAAATTGATGACCGATGAAACACAGGAGTTGAAGTGAGAGTAAAGCACCGGGTCAGTAAGGATGAGTTGAAGGAGGATAAGTTTCAGAAGTTTGTTGAGAAGGCCGCCGAGTTTTACTATGCGGACCCGAAGCGGTTCTGGGTTGGGACGGCTGCGGTTCTGGTCGTAATTGTGGGTGTGATTTTGATTCTTCAGAACCGTCCGAGGCCGGTAAAGAATCCCGAGGCGGAGTTAAGGCTGATGGATGCGCTTTCCAATTTTTATCAGGGAAATAACGAGTATGCCGAGGGTGCGCTCAAGGAACTGGCAGGAAAGTTTCCCAAGGATAACGCCGGCATCAAGGCACATTTCTATCTCGGCAGTATCTATTTCCGTTCCGACCCGCCAAGGTTGGATGAGGCGAAGCGGGAGTTTATAACATTTATCAAGAGGGCAGGGAATGACCCGGTTCTTGTGCCGGCGGCTAACATCGGTATCGCTGCCTGTGAGGAGCAGGCGGGCAACTATCTCAAGGCGGCAACCATTTACGAAGGGGTCTATCAGAAAAATAAGAGTTCACCCTTAGGTTATGAGGCGCTGATGGCTGCGGGCAGGTGTTATCGGCTCGCAGGTGCGCTTGACCGGGCAGAAAGGCTTTTCAGCGATTATCTGGAAAAGGAGAAACCGAGTGGACCTAAGGCGGAAGATGTCAAGGCACAGCTTGCCTATGTGCGGGCGTTGAAGAGCAGGTTTTAGATGAAAGAGGCATTGACCTTTGATGATGTCCTGCTCTTGCCGCAGCGTTCCGCGGTGCTGCCGGCAGAGGTGATTACCGAAAGCCGGTTCACAAGGAAAATAAGGTTGCATCTGCCTTTGGTGAGTGCGGCGATGGATACGGTTACCGAGGCAAAAATGGCAATAGCGATGGCAAGGGCGGGCGGTATCGGGGTGATTCACAAGAATATGACGATTGCGGAGCAGGCGCAGGAGGTGGCAAAGGTCAAACGGGCAGAGAGTTCAATGATTACCGACCCGTTTGCGATTACACCGGAGCGCACCGTTGCCGAGGTCAAGGAGCTCTTCAACCGGCATAACATCTCCGGTCTGCCAGTGGTGGATAAAGATGGCAGGCTGGTCGGGATTGTTACGAGAAGGGATTTGCTTTTTGAGGATGATGAGAAAAGACCGGTGCGGGAGGTGATGACCGCAAAGGGGCTGATTACCGCGCCGGTGGGAACCAGTCTGAAAAGGGCAAAGGAGATTTTAAGAAGGCACCGGATTGAGAAGCTGCCGATTGTTGATGAAAAGGGCAGGCTCAAGGGTCTGATAACCGCCAAGGACATTTTGAAGCGGGTTGAGTATCCCTTTGCCACGGTTGATGCCAAACGCCGGCTCAGGGTGGCGGCAGCGATTGGTGTTGGTAAAGAGGCGATTGAGCGGGCACGGGCGCTGATTGCGGCAGAGGTGGATGCGATTGTGATTGATACCGCACACGGTCATTCCACACGGGTAATGGAGACCGCAAGGGCGATTCGCAGGATGTTCCCGCAGGTGGAACTGATTGCCGGCAATGTTGCCACTGCCGAAGGTGCGCTTGCCCTGGCAAGAATAGGCGTCTCTGCGGTCAAGGTCGGTATCGGTCCGGGTTCAATCTGCACAACCAGGGTTGTTGCCGGTGTTGGGGTGCCGCAACTCAGTGCCATCATCGACTGCGCCAAACCGCTCAAGCGCTATAATATTCCCCTGATTGCCGATGGCGGCATCAGGTTTTCCGGTGACATTGCCAAGGCGCTCGCAGCCGGTGCCAGTTCGGTGATGATGGGCAACCTGCTTGCCGGCACCGATGAAAGCCCGGGCGAGGATGTGCTCCTTGAGGGCAGGCGCTACAAGGTTTACCGGGGGATGGGCTCAATTGATGCGATGAAGAAGGGCTCCTGGGACAGGTATTTTCAGGAGAGCGGGGCAGAGTTTGTTCCGCAAGGTATTGTCGGCAGGGTGCCCTATCGGGGAAGTGTCAAGGATGTCCTCTTCCAACTTGAGGGTGGTCTGCGGGCGGCGATGGGCTTCTGCGGTTGCAGAACGATTGCGGAACTCCAGCGCAGGGCAAGGTTTGTCAAGATTACCAATGCCGGCTTGCGGGAGAGCCATCCGCACAGCATCACCATCATCAAAGAGGCGCCCAACTACGAGGCGCCGGAAAAGGAATAAAACCAACACCTTTCCCAATAATTCCAAAATGGCGTTTTGTTTGGTTTGAACGATAATGTTTAGGCTAATTGCTAAATTATTTCCTTTCAAATACTTCCTGCCACTTGTTAAATATCCTGTTATGTTTTAACCGCTGTTAGAAGCAAATACTGATTAAATCGGTGTTTTCAACCTTCAGTTAATAAGAGACCCTAATATGGATTGGGAGACATAGGGGATATCGGGGGTGGTGGAGGGGACCCGCCCTGTTTTTTCTTATCGCCTTTTCCTATCTCCCTAAAAATCTAATACTTGCATAATTATACCTGGTAAAATTGCCACGCAATTTCCACTTGACAGGAGACTGTTTTGAAATATAATTTGACTGCATGGGTAAAAGAAAAAATAAGAAATTTCAAAAAAGTGGTCTAACCCCTGTTGAAATTATTATTCGACAGAAAAGGGAAAAATTCGTTCAAGCAATTAAAGAGTACTGGAAAGAACAGGATAAACTTTATGAGGCCTTTAATAGAACTGCTTTATCACTTGGAACTGCTGGGAGTGATAAGGGAATCTTTCCTAAAGATCTCTCAGGTGTAATTTGGCTACTTCGAGATGGAGTCGCTTTTGTTCGATATAAAATAGAAGGCATAAAAAAAGGAATTGATATAAGAGTTGATAATATGAGTCTTAATGATTGGTTTCAGCGAGGATGGATATTACCAGTCAAAGGGAGAGAAATATCTTTAGCCGGATTCATCGCGGGCCCCTCGAACAATATAACCTTCACGAACTGTACTATCAATGACATTTATATTGAATTTGCTAACTTTTCACATGTGTATTACAACTCTCCTGAGTTGGCACCGAGTTTTACAAAAGCGGTTTTGGATTTTAGGCTCACAATATTAGGTATGTTCTTCCAACAATCAGCCGGAGCAATCATAACTCCTGTAATTCACCAGGAAGAGGAGACCATTAAAAATTTACAAGAAAAAGTGGCTGAGTTTAAAAAACTTCTAAGCGATAACGTCAATGAAGAATCTCTCCAAAGCTATTTAAAACACAACCCATTTCTTTTAAAACCAGGGGCACACATTATACCAAAGCAGCGCCTTGGTGAAGATTTTGTGACAGATTTTGTTTTACAAGAATTTCTGCACCAAGGATATGTCTATACCTTTGTCGAAGTAGAAAAATCATCTCATCCAATA
>JBDRUF010000036.1 GCA_039801245.1 candidate division WOR-3 bacterium | reverse complement strand
ATTGGTTCCTATCTTTACACCCAGATTCAGGGCAGTGCCATCAGCACCTTCCGATTAACCGGCAGGGAATACGACATTCTCGTCAGGTTGCCCGAAGAGCAGCGGAACGAACTGATTGATGTGTTGGGGATGAACATCATCGGGCCGACCGGTCCGGTGCCACTGAAGAACTTAGTAGCGGTTCGCACCGGCACCGGACCTATTCAGATTGAGCGTAAGAACAACCAGCGGATTGTGAAAATTACCGCGAGGTCGGTTGGTGTCTCTTCTGGTCAACTTGCCCAGCGTATCGCCCGGGCAATTAAGTCCATTCCGGTGCCTTCAGGATTCAATATCCAGATTTCCGGCTCGTATCAGGAGATGACATCCACCTTCCGCGACTTTATCCTGATTATATTTATTGCGGTTGTGCTTGTTTTTGTGGTGATGGCATCACAGTTTGAATCACTGCGGGACCCGTTTATCATCCTGTTCACGATGCCGTTTGCGGCTATAGGGGTTATCTGGATTCTCTTTCTGACCCGAACCAGTATTTCGGTTATTTCCCTTTTAGGGCTTTTAATCCTCATCGGCATCGTGGTCAACAACGGGATTGTTTATATTGATTATACCAATCAGTTGCGGCGCAAGCACGGGCTACCACTGATTGAGGCGGTAAAGGAGGCGGGCAGGGTGAGGTTGCGCCCGATTTTGATGACCTCGTTAACAACCATTTTTGGGATGCTGCCTTTGGCTTTTCAGATTGGTGAAGGTTCAGAACTCTGGTCACCCTTGGGCAGAGCAATAGTTGGCGGTATGCTCGTTTCCACCCTCCTGCCGCTTGTTTTTATTCCAGTTCTTTACACGATAATGGAAATTAGGTCTGAGCGAAGGCGTCAACAAGGATAGAAGAGACAGAGGTAAAGGTTTAGAATCACAATCTTAGCCTGAACCCTGGTCTAACCTCTGGGCAATCTTTGCCCAGGTGTCCTTTAATGTCACGGTGCGGTTAAATACTAAATTTCCCGGCAAACAGTCCTTCAGGTCGGCACAGAAATAGCCCAACCGTTCAAACTGAAATTTATCCCCTGGTTTGACATCTTTAAGGGATGGCTCCAGTTTACAACCTCTTAATATCACCAGGGAGTTGGGGTTGATGTTTGATTTCCAATCTTGACCAGGCTCGACATCATCTGGGTCTGGTTTGGTAAAAAGCCGGTCATAGAGCCGGACCTCAGCATCAATAGCATGCTGAGCAGAAACCCAGTGAATTGTTGCCTTGACCTTTCTGCCGTCGGGGGCATCGCTCCCCAATGTTTTTGGGTCATAGGTGCAGCGTAACTCCTTTACCCTGCCGTTTTCATCCTTAATGACCCCAACGCATTTGATAAGGTAGGCGTACCGCAGCCGCACCTCCCTGCCCGGTGTTAGGCGGTAATACTTGGGTGGCGGCTCTTCACGGAAGTCATCCTCTTCAATGTAAATCTCCCTTGAAAAAGGCACCTTTCTTGTGCCGGCATTAAGGTCTTCGGGGTTGTTGATTGCCTCAAGTTCCTCAACCTTACCTGGGGGGTAGTTTTCAATGACAACCTTTAAAGGTCTTAAGACCGCCATCCGGCGTTCTGCCCGTTTGTTCAAATCCTCCCGAAGGCAATGTTCAAGAAGGTCAATGGAAATAACCGTCTCTGCCTTGGCCACACCGATTTCATCGCAGAATCTGCGGATGGATTCCGGTGTGTAACCCCGACGCCTCAATCCGGCGATTGTCGGCATCCGCGGGTCATCCCAGCCTGAGACATAACCCTCCTGAACAAGTTCTAATAACCGGCGCTTGCTCATCACCGTGTAGGTCAAGTTCAGACGGGCAAACTCAACCTGACGGGGATGGTGCACACCCAGCTGGTCAAGAAACCAGTCATATAAGGGTCGGTGGTCCTCAAACTCTAATGTGCAGATGGAATGGGTGATGCCTTCAATGGAGTCGGACTGACCATGCGCCCAGTCATAGGTTGGATAGATGCACCATTTATCACCGGTGCGATGGTGCGGGACCTTCATAATCCGGTACATCACCGGGTCGCGCATATTGAGATTTGGTGATGACATATCAATCTTGGCGCGCAGGGTCTTGGAGCCGTCAGGAAACTCCCCTTTCCTCATCCGCTCAAAAAGTTCAAGGTTTTCCTCAACTGAGCGGTTGCGATAAGGGCTCTCTTTGCCTGGCTTGGTTAAGGTGCCGCGATACTCTCGCACCTCCTCTGGTGAAAGGTCACAGACATAAGCCTTGCCCTTCTTTATCAGTTCTATTGCCCATTGATAAAGCTGCTCGTAATAGTCCGAGGCATAGTAGAGGTGCTCGCCCCAGTCAAATCCAAGCCAGCGCACATCCTCAATAATTGCACGGACATACTCCTCCTCCTCCTTTTCCGGGTTGGTGTCGTCAAAGCGCAGATGGCACCTGCCGCCATACTCCTTGGCAATGCCGAAGTTGAGGCAGATTGACTTGGCATGACCGATATGGAGATAGCCGTTGGGCTCAGGCGGAAAGCGGGTAACAATCGGATGGGAGAACCTGCCCGAAGCCAAATCCTCGTTGATAATCCTCCGGATAAAATCCGGACCCGACTTTTTTTCAGACTCTTTGTTCATAATTAGGAATAATAAAATATGAGCAGGCTGATGTCAATCTTCAGGGTGTTGTTGCGACAGCACCCGCTCAACCCTATTAATGACCCGCTCTTTGCCCATAATTGTCAAAATATCGTAGATTCCAAAGCCGTAATCCCGTCCGGTTATCGCCACCCTTAAAGCCTGGCTCAACTCCATCCCCTTGATATTCTTCTCCTTGATGTAAGCCTCAAGTTTCGCCTGCAACTGTTCCTTTTCCCAGACCGGCAGGAGTCTCAATGCCTCTTTGGCATCGGTTAAGATTTGCCGTTGATGCCTTTTCCCTAACCAGCGCCGGAGCGCCTTTTCATCATAAGTGAGTTTTTCGTCCTCAACAAAGAAATAGTCATATTCAAGGATGTCGCCGGCAAGTTTAATTCTGTCACCTGCAGCCAGAACAATCTCCTGCACCATTTTGCGCTCATTTTCACGAACCGGCAGGGAAAGGAGATTTGCCTGAAGGAGATAGGGGAGAACCAGTTCCACCCTTTTTTCAACTGGCAAACCCATCATATAATGGACCTGAAATGCCAGAAGTTTCTGCGGGTCAAAACCTGCGGGTGAGCGCACCACCCTTTCCAGGGAGAACGCCTTGATCAAATCATCTCTGGTAAAGAACTCGGTCCGGTCGTCAAATGACCAGCCCAGAAGGGCAAGATAGTTTAAAAGCGCCTCAGGCAGAAAACCGGTCTTCTGATAGAAGTCAATCACCACCGGGTTGAAGAGTTCAGGTGTTGTCTCAATATGCAGGCGCGCTCTAATCCGCTCTCCCCGCTGCATCAGTTCGGCAAACTCCGGCTTTTTCAAGTACTCCTTCAATTTCCTTTTGCTCAGCTTGTTCTTTGTTCCTGGTTCGGCAACATAGGGCAGATGGGCAAATTTCGGCAAGGGGTAACCCAAAGCCTCAAGGATAAAGACCTGCCTGGGCGTATTGGAGAGGTGTTCCTCAGCCCTGATGATGTGGCTGATTTTCATCTCCCCGTCGTCAACCGCACTGGTGAGGTGATAAAGGAAGGTTTTATCCTGGCGCTGAATGATGTGGTCCTGCTCCAGGCTCAGGTCAAACTCAACCCGCCCCCGAATCAAGTCATCAATTATCAGTTTTCCCTCGCGAGGCATCTTCAATCTGACAACCGGCTTTCTGCCCTCCCTTTCAAAACGCCGACAGTCCTCCTCGGTTTCTGCGAGCCAGCGCCGGCTGTAGCGAAAGGTTTTGCCCTCCTGTTTTGCCCTTTCCCGCTCAAGGGCTATCTCCTCGGGCGTGGCATAATCAAGATAGGCGGCACCGCAGTCAATCAGTTTTTTGACCGCCTCCTCGTAAACCGCGGACCTTTGCGACTGATAATAGGGGGCAAAGGGTCCCTCCTTTTTCGGTCCCTCATCCCAGTCAAGACCAAGCCACTCTAAACCCGAGAGAATCGGTTCAAGCATCTCCTCCTTGTTGCGCAAAACATCGGTGTCATCAATCCGCAAGATAAATGTGCCCTGATGCTGGCGGGCAAAGAGCCAGTTGTAGAGCGCGGTCCGCGCCAGACCTAAATGCATCGCACCGGTTGGCGAAGGCGCAATCCTTACCCGGACCTTTTCTGAACTCATATTATATCAAGAACGGAGAGGAAGGGATTCGAACCCTTGATACGGTTTTACCCGTATAACCGCTTAGCAAGCGGTTGCCTTCAGCCGCTCGGCCACCTCTCCCGATTTAGTTTTTAGTTCATAGTTCATGGTCTGGTTTCTAAAACCAAGAACTGACAACCAGGAACTATCAACTTTTCAACGGAGGGCGCAGGATTCGAACCCGCAAGACCTGTTGAGAGGTCGGCAGATTTCAAGTCTGCTGCCTTACCAGTTAGGCTAGCCCTCCGAAGCAAGCCTTTAACCTCCATTAATCTAAAAGGGTTTGGGCAAAAGTCAATAAATTCCCGGAATCCCCCACTTTTTTACAGGCAAAAACCGGAAAGGAGACCGAAGTTGGTCATCGGTCCTTGGTCATCGGTCTTTCCTTTCGGGAGGTGTTAACCCAAGCCCGAATTGACCCCGGGGGTCACTCCCCCGGTCGTTTCCCTTTTGGCGGGTTAATCAGGCAAGTTATTGCAAATCAGCGTGTTAATTTAAGGGAAAGGCGTTATTTCGGTCTCCTGGGGTTTGATGGTTTGTCATTTCGGACAGGGGCTATTGATGGTTCTATGGACAAGGGGTTGATTTTCAGTGAGTTTGTTTGGTGTTGAGTTCTTGCTTGCCAAGATAAATTTTTCTGTTATTATTTTTAACTATTTTTTGCAGGACATAATAAGATGAGGAGCAAGAATGGGTATGAGTAATAATTTTACCAGTGCAGTCAGGTCAGAACTGAAAAGGATGCTTGACCTTGGCTGCAGTTTTGCCGATGTCCGTTTTTATGATGAGGACTCATCAGAAAGGCTGGTCATTTATGACGGCAACCTTGAGGCAAACTACCGGCGCCGGGAAAGGGGAATCGGGGTCAGGGTTTTAAAGCAGGGTGCGGTTGGTTTTGCCGCCACTGCGGACCTTAATGCCCTCTCTGCCTGTTTTGACCGGGCGCTTGCCAATGCCGAGGCGGCCCTTTGGCTTTTGGGCTTTCCCAAGGATATGGGTAAGGCACAGCCGGTAAAAGGCAAATATCAGCCGCCGTTTGAAAAGGACCCGTTTGAACTGCCCCTGCAGGAGAAACTTGAGTTCCTGAAGATGGTGGATGAAAGGTTGAAGGACAAAACGGTTGAGCACCGGATGGTGAGCGCCCTTTTTCAGAAGCGGCGCATCCACTATTTCAATACCGAAGGGACAGAGATTGAACGCTGGGTTTTGAACACCTTTGCCGAGATGGTGGTGATGGCACGCGACAAGGAGGGCAGGACCCAGCGCCGCAGTTATGCCCTTGACTCTGACGGCACCGGCACCCGCGGTTTTGAGTGGCTTAGTGACCCCAAGGCGTTTAGTGAACATACCGAGCGCATCAAGAAGGAACTGGGCGAGATTGTGGCTGCGGAGACCCTGCCTCCGAAAAGGCGGGATGTGATTCTCCTGCCCGGTCAGGGGCATCTGCAGGTGCATGAGACGATTGGTCACCCTTTGGAACTTGACCGCATCCTCGGTTATGAACTCTCCTTTGCCGGTGGCTCCCATGTCAAGCCGGAGATGATTGGCTCTTTGCGCTATGGCAGCGAGAAGTTGAATGCCAAGGTGATGGTGGTGGAGAATTCGCCCGGCACATTCGGTTATGATGATGAGGGCACACCCCAGCACGAATACTATCTGATTAAGAACGGGATTTTGGTGAATGTTTTATGCTGCCGGCTGGATCTGGCAGAGGCGAATGCCCTGGCGGGCAAGACCGTTGTCAGGGAGTCGGGTGCGTCCGCACGTGCTGCCGGATTTTACAAGACGCCGATTGACCGGATGACCAATGTCTGTGTGGAATGGGGAGATGATGGCACCCTTGATGATATTGTGAGGGCAACCGAGGATGGGGTGATTCTGGATATGCCGGTCTCCTGGTCGATTGGCTCCAACCGGGAGCACTTCCATTTCGGCTGCGAAATCGCCTGGGAGGTCAAGGAGGGCAGGATTACCAAGGTTTATAAGAACCCGACCTATCAGGGGCACACCCTTGAGTTTTACAATTCACTTGATATGGTGGGTGATCGCTCAACCTGGCGATTGTTTCAGGTGGCAAACTGCGGCAAGGGGGAGCCCAATCAGATTATGGAGGTTGGACACGGTGTGCCGGTGATGCGGTTCAAGAATGTGATTACCGGCGAAGGGAGGTAAGGATGCTTGAGGATAGGATTCGGACAATTCTCTTGGAGGCGCGGGACTATGCCCGCAGGAGCGGACTCAACGCCGAGTTCTCGTTTCATCGGGAGCGCTCCAGTCTGATCAGGCTGGGGAATTCCGCAATCGCCCTTTCCACCTCTGAGGAGTTGACAAGGCTTGATGTCTCGGTGCAGGATGGGCGTCGGGTTGGAGATTTTACCCTGACCGCAGACATCACCTCGCTTGAGCAGTTAAAATCAGCGCTGAGACAGGCAGAGGAGAACTGCCGCAATGCCCTTCCCAAGGACTATGACCCGATATTTGGAATGGTTGAGGAGACGGTTGATGATACCCGTGGTTACGACCCAGAACTGGAAAACATTTCCCCAAACAGCAAAGCCGAGCTGTGCGCTAAGGTTATCAAAAGCCTGAAACCCAAAGGCAGGTATGACTTTTCCGGCTCCTGGTCAACAGGTTCAACCGAGATGTTCTACATCACCACCGCCAATGACAACGAGGCATACCGAAAGATGACCGATGGCAGACTGGTCTTGGTCTTGAAGGAGAGTATAAAGAAATGGGAACTTTCGGTTGAGCGGACGCAGAAAAGGGCTAACGAGTTTTCCGCTGATGATGTTGCCCAGGAGTTTGAGGCGCTCTTGCCCATTTATGAAAACAACCCCGGTTATAAAACCCCGATCGGTAATCAACGGGTCCTTTTCGGACCGCAGGCGATTGCCGAACTGGTTGCACTCTCGGTGTGGAGCGGCTTTTTCGGCAGGGCCTATGAGGAGGGAAGGGCTTTTACCGCAAAGAACAGACCCGGTGACAAAATCTTCTCAGAGATGGTCACCATCTTTGACGACCCTGATCATCCCTTGGTGTTTGGAATGCCCTTTGATTTCACTGGCAAGAGGCGCAGGCTGTTCAAACTGGTGGAGAAAGGGGTTTTTGCCGGTGTCTGCTATGACTCGCAGACCGCAGCAAAGTACAAAAAGGAAAGGACCGGTCATGACCTGATGAACTGGGATCTGGTATTTGTTGGTGGCTCAGGTCCGGCAGGGCTTAAAGAGGCGCTGGCACTTGCTGACAACGCCCTTTATATCCCCCATCTCCATTACACCCATCTTCCTGACCCGACCAAGGGTATCTTTACCGGCTCATCAAGGTTTAATGCCTTGCTTGTCAAAGACGGCAGGTTTGTTTCTCCGATTTTCTCTTCCCGCATCACCGATTCAATACCCAATGTTTTCAATAATATCGTCGCAGTTTCGGCTGCATTGGTTGCCCAGAATATTTCATCAACCTATGAGCGCCGTTCACCAGAGGCGATGGCGGTGCCCTCCTGGCTTCTCTGCGACAATGTCCGGATTAGCGATGTTGCCGACGGCTTTTAGGACATTTCTTGACCAAAAGGTATTTTCGGGATATTATAAAACACTTGGATTTTTGAGTAATTTGCCGAGGTGGCGGAAATGGCAGACGCGCTAGCCTCAGGAGTTAGTGGGGAAACCCATGGGGGTTCAAATCCCCCCCTCGGCACTAAATCCGGCCAAAGAGCCGCTGCAGGCGCAGGCGCAATACAAGGATGAATGCCTGCCAGATGATGCGCTTCGACATCTTGGAAACGCCGGTGCGGCGCTCGGTAAAGACGATGGGGATTTCCTTAATTCTGCCGCCTTTACGCCAGATTAAGAAGTCAATTTCAATCTGAAACCCGTAGCCATCTTCCTTTAGAGCATTCAGGTCCAGTTTTTTGAGCATATCACAGCGGTAAGCCTTAAAACCGGCGGTGAGGTCCCGAATCGGGCAACCGGTAACCTTGCGGGCATAAAGGCAGGCAAAGTAGGAAAGTAAGAGCCTTTTCATCGGCCAGTTGACAATGGAGATGCCGTCAGAATACCTTGAGCCGATAACGAGGTCATACTCGTTCAGCGCGGCAATCATCTCCGGAATCTTCTCGGGTGGATGCGAAAAGTCCGAGTCCATCTCAAAGCAGTAGTCGTAGCCGTTGTCCAGGGCATACCTGAAGCCCAAGACATAGGCGGTACCCAGCCCGAGTTTCCTTTCCCGGCGAATCAGTTTAACCCGGGGATTTTCCTCCACGATACGCTTAACAATATCAGCGGTGCCGTCAGGCGAATTGTCGTCAATCACCAGGATATCCAGTTCCGGTGATTGCGCCAGCACAATCGGAATGATTCGCTCAATATTGCCCGCCTCATTATAGGTGGGCATTATCACAAGTCCACGTGCCACAACCTTATAATAAAAACAACTTACGAATTGTCAATCATTGCTACCTATCGTCTAAGTCATTGTAAAATAAAAACTTGTTAAATTACACATTGCTTTTTCTTGACATAGGCATCTGTTGGGTTATTATTAATGTAGATGTGTGGTAATATATATCTATTGTTACTAATGGCTTTTCATCTTGTTGCGGCGCTACCGGTGGCGGTTTTTGTCCCCCAGCAGCTGTTTCGTGACGATGAGTTTGAAACGGTTGTGAAGGTGATTGAACGGGCAAAAATTCAGGTGGTGACGGTTGCTGTGGATACTAGTGTGGCGCAGGGGATTGATGGTCTTTTGGTAAAACCTCAGCGGAAATTGAGGGAGATGGCACCTGATGATTTTGCCGCACTGGTGCTCATTGATGGTTCTGGGGCTTCCGTTTACTGGCAAGATAGTGTCCTGCAACGCATCTGCCGTGAATTTGTCGCAGCAGGGCGGCTGGTGGCGGCGATTGAACTGGCGCCAATCACGCTTGCTTATGCAGGTGTACTTAACGGTAAATCTGCTACCGTATTTCCGGACCATTTTTCCATCAAGATACTCAAGGAAAATGGGTGCCGGCACCGGTTTGGTAGTGTGGTGAAGGATGGTGACATCATCACCGCGGCAAAGGCAGAACATGCGCTCCCGTTTGCCCGAACAGTCGTGCGAGTCCTGAAGGAGAGGGGGTGGTAATGCGCGCGTTGTTGCAGCGAGTTTCCCGCGCCCGAGTTGTTGTGGGGGGTGAGACAATCGGTGAAATTGGGAGTGGGCTTTTGATTTTTCTCGGTATCGGGAAACAGGATAGCGAGTCAACCTGCCGCCAACTGGCATCAAAGGTGTGCCGTTTGCGAATATATGATGATGAACAGGGCAAGATGAACCGTTCGCTATTGGATGTTGGGGGAGAAGCACTGGTGGTTTCCCAGTTCACCCTTTATGCTGATACTGAGCAGGGTCTGCGGCCATCTTTTTCTAATGCCTGCGAACCCGCACGCGCCGAGAGTCTTTATGAGCGGTTTATTAGTGAATTGCGGTATCTTGGCGTCCCAGTGCAGACGGGTAAGTTTGGTGCGCGTATGGACGTGGAGTTGGTTAACAGAGGTCCGGTTACGATAATGGTGGAGGTTTGATGATTAGAAGTATGACCGGTGTGGGGAGGGCAGAGGCGGTGCTGAAGCCTACCAACAACCGGCTGTCTGTGGACATCCGTTCGGTAAACCACAAATACTTTGAGCTGATACCGAAACTCCCACCCCAGCTTGCTGGTTATGAGCGGGAGATATATGAGATGGTGCGAAGAATGGTTCGGCGGGGTTATATCCAGATACAGATTACAATGGATGAGAGTGAAGCAGCGCAAATGGTGAAGATCGACCATCAGGTGGTGCGCGACTATTTACGGTTAAGCCGGGAACTGAGGAAAAGGTACCGCCTTGCCGGTGAGCTCGACATTAATACGCTCTTGACGCTGCCCGGTGTTATTACTACCCGTAAGGTTAACTCCAATCACAGCCGAATGTGGCGGGCGAGCCGCAGTGTGATTAAACAGGCGCTAAAGCAGCTGATAAAGATGAAGCAGGCAGAAGGTGTGGCACTGGTGCGGGACTTGCGGCGGCGCATCAAGAAGATTCGCCGTGCCCTGCGCCAGATTGAGCAAAGGGTGCCGAAGCGACTGGCAGAGCGCCGGGAAAGCCTCCTTGAGCAACTCGCCAGCCTCAACATTCAGGCGAATCCTAAGCGTGTCCTGGAGGAGGTTGCTTTTATCAGCGAGCGGGTGGATATCCACGAGGAGTGCGTGCGCCTCCGGAGCCATTGCAGTATGTTTCTCCGGGCACTTCGCAGTTCAACCACCTCGGGCAAAAAACTGGACTTCATCGCCCAGGAGATGTTGCGGGAGACCGATACCCTTGCTGCCAAGGCAAGGGATGTGGTAATATCACGGCGGGCAATAGAAATTAAAGGTGAGATTGAGAAACTGAAGGAGCAGGTGCGGAATGTTGAGTAAAAGGCATCAACCGTTTCTTGTGGTGCTTTCATCCCCATCGGGTGCCGGCAAGACCACTATTTGTCGCGGAGTCGTCCAGCGGGACGGTAGGATATTTTATTCAATTTCTGCCACGACAAGACAGCCAAGGCCGGGAGAGCGCAATGGGAAAAGTTACCATTTTGTTTCTGAAGAGGGGTTTTTGTCGTTAGTAAGAAGAGGTCAATTACTCGAATATGCAAAGGTTTATGGTAGTTATTACGGCACCCCTAAGGCCCCGGTATTTAAGGCGTTCCGTCAAGGAAAGGATGTTATTGCCGACCTTGATATTCAGGGAATGCGCTCTTGTAAAAAGGCATTGCCGGGAACTGTCAGTATTTTCATTATGCCACCTAGTATAAAGGAGCTTACGCGCCGGCTCCAACGCCGCGGAACCGAGGATGAGGAAAATCTGAGGTGTCGTCGGGATGCTCTTGAAGAGGAACTGGCGGGCATCCCCGAGTTTGACTATCTCGTAATTAATGATAAAATTAACCGGGCGGTCCAGGATGTGTTAACGATTATCCGTGCTGAACGACTCCGGACCAGCCGTCGGATTAATTCAAAGGAGGATTAAAATGAAGAGTGTGTCCATTGAAGATTTATGGCGGGCGTTTCCGAATAAATACTTGGCTTTGAATATCGCTGCGCTTGAGGTGCGTCGAATTATTGACGCCCTCAGCCGGGATGAGGTTCAAATCCCTACCAACCCCTATACTTTTGCTTTGCACCGCTTGCTGCGGGGAGAATTGAAGTACACACCTCTGACCGAGCAGGAGATACAGGCATTAAGTCAAAAGGGGATGGAGGGTTTGACTCCGAGCCGTCGCTCCTAACCTTACGTTTTCTGCCAAAACGGTCTTGGGGTAGAAAATGGAAAAGGTGGAGGTTTTGCTGGGGGTGACAGGCAGTATTGCTGCCTATAAGGCGCTCGACCTGTTGCGTCTTTTTAAGAAAACCGGCTGGAATGTAACGGTAGTGATGACTCGCTCAGCCACTCAGCTGGTGACCCCTGAGTCATTTCGGGCGTTGAGCGGTAGAGCTGTGGCATTTGAACTGTTTCCTAAAGAACGGGTTAGTTCTGCCGGGGTGGAGCACATTGAACTTGCTACTCAACCGGACCTGATTGTGGTGGCACCAGCAACCGCCAATATCATCGGCAAGCTCGCCGCTGGTATTGCGGATGATTTGCTATCGACCCTCCTTCTTGCTGTCCCTCAGAAAAAGGTAACTGCTGGGAGGGTTGTGTTGGCACCGGCAATGAACAGTAATATGTGGTGCAATCCGATTGTGCAAGCTAATATCAGCCGTCTTACTGAGTTGGGTTACCGTTTTATTCAGCCCGAGACAGGTGCGCTGGCTTGTGGGGAAACGGGTGTCGGCAGAATGGCTCCACCAGAGACAATTCTTTATTTCTGTCGAGCCGTGCTTGGCAAGCTACCGGACTTGAGAGGTATCCCCGTACTGATCACTACGGGTAGGACTGAGGAATCAATCGATCCGGTGCGGGTGGTTACCAATCGTTCAAGTGGGCTTATGGGGGTTGAGGTTGCCCGCGCTTTTGCTGCTGCTGGTGCGGAGACTACTGTTGTTGCCGGTGCAGTGTCTGTAACCCTGCCCGAAAATGTAATCCGGGTTCGAACAACCGCAGAGATGGCAGAGGTAGTTTTGAAGTTACTCCCTAAAGTGAAAATCTTGGTGATGTGTGCGGCGGTGGCTGACTATCAACCCAGTTCGGTGGGAAAAGCAAAATACCATCAAGAAGAAGTCACTTTGACATTAAAACGTACTCCCGACATCCTTACAGAAGTAGCGAAAGTGCCTCACCGTCCTATTCTCATTGGTTTTTCTCAAGATGATTCACTCGCGCACGCACGGATGAAACTACGGGCTAAATCCCTTGACCTTATAATTGCCAATCCTTTTGCCACCGCGGGGTCTGAGCAAATTAAACCAACGCTAATATACCGTTCAGGCAAAACCAAGCACCTTCCCCAAATGCCCAAAACCGATTTCGCTTTTGAACTTGTAAGAATTGTTGCGGGAATCTTAAGAAAAAAGGGTGAAAAGTGATGGGGGAAGAAAATTCAAGGACAATAGAACGCAAACCTCCCCAGGTACCTGAAGCAGAGGCTGCGGTCTTAGGGGCGATTCTTTTGGACCCTGAAGCCCTGCCTCGGGTTATGCCCTTGCTTAAGCCTGAACATTTCTATATCCCTGCGCACCGGCGCATCTATGAGGCGATGCTTTCACTGTTTGACAAAAAGATGCCCTACGACATTATCACTGTTACGGCGGAATTACGCCGAATGAAGGAGCTAGAAGCGATTGGGGGGCAGCCATTTTTGTCCAGTCTTCAAGATACCGTGCTAACTTCGGCAAATTGTGAAGAACACGCCCGTCTGGTTCTGGAGAAGGCGATTCAGCGCCAGTTGATCCAGACTGCCACCGAGATAGTCCAAGCGGCTTATGATGAGGGTGTCTCGCCAGGAGAGTTGTTGGAGCGGGCAGAGAGTAGGATTTTTCAGTTGCGCCAGGTCGGGGAGACAAAGGGATTTACGCTAGTGCGTGACCGACTTCTTGAAGAGATGGACCGGGTTGAACAAGCACGAAGTGAAAAGCGGTTTATTACCGGTGTGGAGACAGGATTTCGTGACCTTGATGAACTTACCTCTGGGTTTCAACCCGGCGATTTCATCATCATAGCGGGTAGACCGGGTATGGGCAAAACCGCATTGGCCCTGAATATCGCGGTGAATGCCTCTGCGAGAGTGAGCAAGCCGGTCGCGGTTGCTATTTTCAGTTTAGAGATGGCAACCGAGAGTCTAATTCAGCGCCTCATTTGTGCAGAGGCGCGGGTGCCGCTACCGAAATTACGCCGGGGTATGTTGAACAATCAGGAGTATACCCGGATAGTTACGGCGGTGGGAAGATTGTCTGAGGCGAAGATTTATATCGATGACTCGGCAGGTTTGAACGCTCTTGAGGTGCGTGCACGGGCGCGTCGGCTAAAGGCCGAGCATAGCGACCTCGGCATGGTTATTATTGATTACCTGCAATTAATGGAACCTCACTCTGACCGGCGGCGGGAGCGTAATCGGCAGCAAGAGATTGCCGAAATCTCCAGAGCTCTGAAAGCGATGGCAAAGGAGCTGAATGTTCCAGTCGTGGCAATATCGCAGTTGTCCCGTGCACCAGATCACCGCGAGGATAAAAGACCCCAACTCGCTGACCTGCGTGAATCCGGGGCGTTAGAGCAGGATGCGGATGTTGTTCTTTTTCTTTTCCGCGAAGCTGCATATCGGACAAAGGAATGGGCAAACTTGGATGAGAACAAAAAAAGAGCCGCGGAACTGAATGTCGCCAAGCAGAGGAATGGGCCGACTGATACCATTTCCTTAGTTTTCCTTTATGAGTGTATGCGCTTCGAAAACTCAGCGGAAGCCCGGAATATCCCCGAGCCACAACCGTCACCAGAAACCAGTGATGATTTTGAAGTTTAAGGAATAATAAAAATGAGAAAGACCCATTTCGTTTGCCAAAACTGCGGTTATGAAAATCCTCGTTGGCTCGGAAGATGTCCTAATTGTGGAGAATGGAACACCTTGATTGAAGAACAAATATCCGTTCAAGAAAAAAGCCACCGCATACGCAGCGATTCAGTTCGAGTAAGCCCCCGGCGTCTTTCTGAGCTCTCGCCCGAGAATTTCTCAAGGGAATCAACCGGCATCGGAGAACTTGATAGAGTACTTGGCGGTGGTATTGTGCCGGGATCGCTTTTGCTTTTGGGTGGGGAACCAGGCATAGGTAAATCTACCTTACTCTTGCAGGTTTGTAATCATTTGGTCCAAAAGGGCCGGAGGGTTCTCTACGTCAGCGGCGAGGAATCAGCCGAGCAAGTTCGCCTGCGGGCGGAAAGGCTTGGGTCGATAACTTCGGAACTCTTTGTCCTTTGTACGGTTGAGCTTGGGGATGTCATTGGGGCGATAGATCAGATAAAGCCCGGGTTTTTGGTGGTTGATTCTATCCAGACATTAGTCAACTCTCTTTTGAGCAGTGCGCCAGGAAGTGTGGCTCAGGTAAGGGAATGCACCTCCGAACTGCTCTGGCTCGCAAAAAATAATCGCTTGACTATTTTCATTATCGGTCATGTGACAAAGTTCGGTGCCATTGCCGGTCCAAAAACACTCGAGCATATGGTTGATGCGGTACTTTACTTTGAAGGTGAGCCAGCGCTGAATTACCGAATAGTTCGGACGGTTAAGAACCGCTATGGGCCAACGAACGAAATCGGGGTTTTTGAGATGACCGAAACCGGATTGGTTGAAGTACCCAACCCTTCCGAGTTTTTTCTTTCTGGACGCCGGCCTGATGTTTCCGGTTCAGCAGTAGTCGTTACTCTTGAAGGTTCAAGGCCGATGCTGGTTGAGATTCAAGCGCTTGCCGCCCCCACACCGTTTCCCTTGCCTCAAAGGATAGCAACTGGATTTGATTTGAGGCGTTTGGCGCTGCTTTTAGGTGTTCTTGAGCGACGGGCTAATATTAGTGCTGGGAAAAAGGATATATTTTTAAACATCGCCGGAGGATTAAAACTGAGTGAACCAGCGGTTGACCTTGGTGTCATAGTCGCATTGGCTTCGGCAATCCGCAATGTACATCTGCCTCCGGATACTGTGATGATCGGTGAGGTGGGGCTGGCAGGCGAGGTTCGTTCAATAACCAGAACCGAAACACGACTCAAAGAGGCAGCTCGTCTCGGTTTCAAAAGGGCGCTTGTTCCGTTAGAAAGCCCCAAGATGAATAAAAGCAAACTTAAGGTTGTATCAGTAGATACTGTTGGTGCAGCTTTGAAAGTTTTGGGACTGAAAAAATGAAAAAGAATATCGGAGGATTTTATGCTTTTTCCCCGTCAGAAAACATTTATTCTCGATATAGACACCCTTGCAGACCCGAGGGTAGTGCAGTTTCTTTCACTCGGTCTTGTCAATGGAAGGTTAATTTTACCCCAGCCAACACACGCGGAATTGGACTATGTTGTCCAGCGGGCAAAAGAGAATCTCATTCGGGTTAAACAGATCCCGGGTCTGAAGGTTAAGCTTTGTCCGGAGATCAAGACCGTCGAAGACATGTTACGGCTTGCAAAAAAATACCGAGCCACTATCATCACCATCCGACCAGAAGTTAAAGCAGCTGCGGATGGTTTACCAGTTATAACCACCCGGGAGATATGTGAGCTCTTTCGACCGAGCTATCTTCCGGGAACGGTCATTAGGGTAAAGGTGAGTAAACGGGGCAAGGAGAGGAATGAAGGTATCGGTTATCTCGAAGGAGGTATCAAGGTAGTGGTGGAAAATGGTGGTAATGCGGTTGGCCAGGAGGTAGAGGTGGTAATTCAGGGTGGAATTGATACCGAGGTTGGACAAGTTCTGTTTGCTAAGCTAAGGTTTGAGGAGGTGCACTAATTCCATCTTAGCGGGGAGATAGTATGCCTACGAGAATAGGTCGCTTGCAAAAAATGCTTGCAAATGAGTGTTTAGACGGGTTAATTGTGACTAGTCTCACGAATATGCGCTACCTCTGCGGTTATACCGGTTCTAACGGTATGATGTGTATCACGAGGTCAAACGCCACATTTTATACTGATTTCCGGTATCAGGAGCAGATAAAAGATGAGGTGCGCGGTTGTCGTAAACGGATTCTGGAGAGGGATCTGTATGCATCATTTCCAATTGATGACCTTTTGAAATCTTTTCTCGGTAGGAAGACACCCAGGATTGGGGTTGAGGAAAGTCATCTGACTGTGGGTCGGTTTCGGGTTTTGCGGACGCGGTTGTCGAATGTAAAACTGGTGCCGGTCCGCGATTTGGTTTTGGAACTGCGGCGAAGAAAGACGCCGCGAGAAATTGCGTTGATGGGAAGGGCGCAGGCGCTTACTGAAAAGGTGTTTAGTAAAATTTTGAAAATGGTCAAGCCCGGGGTGAGCGAAAGGGATTTGGCTTTAGAGATTGAGTATTGGTTGCGCCGATATGGTGAGAGTGCATTTCCTCCGATTGTTGCTTCAGGAGAAAATGGTGCTAAACCCCATGGTCGTGCTTCCGAGCGGCGCATTCGGTTAGGCGATAGTATTACATTTGATATGGGGTGTCGTTATCAGGGGTATTGCTCGGATATGACCAGGACGGTTTTTCTTGGTAAAGTTGACAAAGAGATGAGACGGGTTTACGAGGCAGTGCTTACCGCTCAGAATGAGGCGTTGGTACTGATAAAACCAGGGGTACCATGTAAATTGGTTGACCTTGCTGCCCGAGACTATTTGAATCGCTGCGGTCTGGGGCGGTATTTCGGGCATAGCCTTGGTCATGGCGTCGGGCTGGATGTGCATGAACAGCCTTCTTTGGCACGCACAAGTATGCAAATTTTGGAAGAAGGTGATGTGGTAACCGTAGAGCCTGGGGTTTATCTTCCGGGGAAGGGTGGTGTAAGGATCGAGGATATGGTTCTGGTGACCCGCTCAGGTTATCGCAATTTCACCAAGGTAAAAAAGGAATTGATGATTCTTTAAAAGGAGTAATTATGATTACCCCAAATGATTTTTACACGGGACTTTTGATTAAACACAACAACGAAATCTACGAGGTGATGTCCTATTCCCGGACGCGTACCGCGCAGCGCCGGGCGCGTGTTTTGGCTCGGATTCGCAACATTCGCACCGGTGCAATAATTGAAGAGTCTTTTGAGTCAGAAATCAAGTTGCCAACAGTGGAGATGGAAAGGCGTAAGGGGCAGTTCCTTTATGCTGATGATATAGGTTACCATTTTATGGACTTGGAATCGTATGACCAGTTTACGATTAAAAAGGAAGTCTTAGGAGAGAAAGTGTTCTATCTTACCGAAGGGCTGGAGGTTGAGGTGGGTTATATCGATGGTGTACCAATGGTTATTGAGCCTCCGATATTTGTTACTCTTGAAGTTGTTGAGACCGAGCCCAATTATCGTGGTGATACGGCGACTGGTGGTGGTAAGCCTGCTCGACTTTCAACCGGTCTGGTAGTAGATGTTCCGTTTTTTATCAAGACCGGTGACCGGGTGCGGATTGATACACGCACCAACACCTATGTTGAACGGGTGTAGCCCGTGTTCAAAAAGGTTCTAATAGCCACCCGAGGAGTTCCGGCACTCCGGATTATTCGCTCCTGCCGGGAATTAGGTGTAAAAACAGTTGTTCCCTATTCAGAAGAAGACCGTGATTCGCTACCGGCTATGCTTGCTGATGAGGCAATCTGCATCGGACCTGCGCCTCCTCCTGACAGTTATGCCAATCTCTCTCGGCTGCTCTCGGCTGCTGAGGTCACTCGCTGCGACTCTCTTCATCCTGGCTGGGGTTTTCTTGCCTCGGAACCGGAGTTTGCTGATGCCACAATTGCCTCCGGCATTAACTTTATCGGTCCCTCACCTGATTGTCTGCGAATGTTTGCGGATCGACTCGAGGTGCGTGCCACTATAAAAGGTGCGGAAATCCCGGTTATCCCAGGTGCGGATTATCCTATCGTTAACCCAGCATCAGCGGCAAAGGTTTGTGATGAACTGGGGCTTCCCTGTGTCGTCAAGCCTGTAGCAACCCGGCTGCCTTGTACGCGTATCATCCGCAAGGAAAAGGATATTGAATATCAGGTGAGGATGTGCCAGGCAGAAACGCGGGTGCGCACCGGTTCTGAGCAGGTCGTTATCGAGAAGTTTTTGAGTCCAGTTCGTCCGATTGAGATTCAGATTGTTGCCGATACCCAAGGGAATATCAGAGTTATTAATGACTGGGAAATTCTTTTGTATTTCCGGGGCAAAAATTTTCTTGCGGTCTCACCCGCCCTCAATATTGACAAAAAAGAGCGTGAGCAACTTTTCTCTTGGGCAAAGGAGGCAGGGAAGGCGACAAAAATTACAGGTTGCGTTACGGTGGAGTTTCTCATTGACCAGGAGGCACGAGCCTATTTTTCCCGGTTTAATCCGGAGCTCTCCGTTTTCCATCCCCTTACCGAGGTGCGCACCGGTATTGATGTTATTGAAGAGCAGATGAAAGTTGCCAGTGGGGAAAGGGTTGTATCATTCGAGCGGGATGTGACTCTCCACCCCATTGCCTTAGCGACTCAAATCTTTGCTGAAGACCCTGATGCCGATTTTGAGCCCTCGCCTGGTTTAGTGAATGACCTCTGGCTTCCAAGCGGGCCGGGGGTTCGGGTCGATTCACACCTTTTTCCTGGTTACACCATCCCACCTGATTACGACCTGCACATCGCGACCGTC
>JBDRUF010000035.1 GCA_039801245.1 candidate division WOR-3 bacterium | reverse complement strand
TCAGATGAGGCGGGAATGCCCTGGCTTGCCGGCAATGTTTTCGGGATTGTTTTTGGTGCCGGGCTGATTGTTGAATCGGTCAAGGAGAGCAGGTTGACGCCAAAGCAGGTGACCTTAGTGGCAACATTTCTTGCCATCTGCCACGGGCTTTTTGAGGATACGGCAATCTTTCTGGTTTTGGGGGCGAACTTTTTCTGGATTGTTGTCCCCAGGGTTGTTTTGGCGGTGATTGTTACCTATGTTTTGAGCCGGGTTTTGAGGGATGAGCCGGCATTGACAAAGGCAAGTAAAAGGGGTTAAGATTAAATAAAAGAAAGGAGAAAGGATGAAGATTGAGTTGATTTCAAAGTCAAAGTGGAGCGGGAAGACCTATGCCGCATTGATGTTTGAGGGTGAGAATAAGCCCTTGGGAATGGATAAGGAAAAGGGGAGGAAACTAACACAAATAGCAACAGAGGAGCGGTTTCAGGGTGAGTTAAGGAGAACCGCACTTCTGCGCTCTCAAGAAGGCGAAGAGCGGATTATCCTTACCGGTTTGGGCAAACGGAAGGATTTTGAGCCGGATAGGGTAAGGATAGCAGTTGCCAAGGCGGTAAAAAGGGCGGAGGAGATTGGGGCAAAGTCGCTCGGAATTCTCCTGCCCGAGGATAAGGAGATAAGGGGTGATGCCCTTGGTTTTGTTGCTGGTATAGTTGAGGGTGGAGTTCTTGCCGCTTACCGGGATTTGCGGTTTCGGAAGTTAAGGCCGGATGAGCCCGAGCCGCTTGAGGAGATGGTGATCGTAAGTCAGAATCCGCCATCAGCAACAATGCGCAAGGCGGCAGAGGAGGCAAGGCTACGCAGCGAGGCGGTCTGTTATGTGCGGGATTTGGTCAATGAGCCTTCGCAAAACAAGGCGCCAATGAGGATGGCAGAACGGGCTGAGGAACTCGTGGTGCCAGGCAGGATAACCTTGAAGGTGATGGATAAGGCAGAACTGGAAAAACAGGGGATGGGTGGAATTTTGGGTGTTGGCAGAGGCTCGCACAATCCACCCTGTATGGTGCAACTGACCTATACACCAAAAGGCAGGTCAAAGGGGACTTTGGTCTTTGTCGGCAAGGGGATAACATTTGATTCAGGCGGGCTTTCATTAAAGACCGCGCAGCAGATGGAGAATATGAAGGACGATATGTCAGGAGCCGGGGTGGTTTTCGGGCTATTCAAATATTTAAGGGATGTGGATTTGCCCTATACAATCATCGGCCTTGCGCCTTTTGCCGAGAACCTGCCCGGAGGCGGTGCGCAGAAACCCGGTGATGTTATTCGCCATTTCAACGGCAAGACGGTGGAGGTGATGAACACCGATGCTGAGGGCAGGCTTTTGCTTGCTGATGCGCTTGCCTATGGGGCTACGCTTAAGCCGGATTTAATGGTAGACATTGCGACGCTGACCGGTGCCTGTGTAGTCGCACTGGGGAATGAGTGCTCAGGTGTTTTGGGAACCGACCAGAAAACGATTGAGCGGCTTATCAATCTCGGCAAGGAGCAGGGTGAACTTTTCTGGCAGCTGCCTTTGATTGAGCGCTACCGAAGTCATATGAAAAGCGAGGTTGCTGACCTGAAGAATATTGGTAAGCCGATGAATGCGGGCACAATTATCGGCGGGCTGTTTTTATCCGAGTTTGTGCCCAAGGAGATTAACTGGGTTCATATTGACATTGCCGGCACCGCCTTTACGAGCGAGCCAAGGGATTATTGTCCGGTTGGCGCGACCGGTGTGCCTTTGCGCACCCTGATTGCCTTTCTTGTCAGCCGGTGATTGATGAGCGCTATTGAGTTTAGAGATGTAACCGTTGCCTATCAACACACCGTCGCGCTTGAGGAGGTTTCATTCCGGCTGGAACAGGGGGAATTTTTTGGGGTCATCGGTCCAAATGGTTCGGGGAAAACTACGCTTCTGAAGACTGTTCTTGGTTTGATCAAACCGGTTAAAGGCAGAGTCACGGTTCTTGGTGCGGATGGTAACAGAATCGCCGCGGTCAGACGCAGGATCGGTTATGTGCCTCAGCGCAAACCGATTGACCCAAACTTTCCAGTGAGTGTTCTTGATGCGGTTTTGATGGGTCTATACCCATCCCTTGGGCTTCTCCGCTCACCCGGGAAAAGGGAAAGGGATAAGGCGATGGGACTCTTGCATGCGGTGGGACTTGAAGGGAATGCGTATCACATTGCCGGTCATCTTTCCGGGGGTCAGCAGCAGCGGCTTTTCCTTGCCCGGGCATTAATGCAAGAACCGGAGATTCTGCTCCTTGACGAGCCAACCGCAGGTGTTGATGTGGCAACAAGGGGGCAGATTGTGGAACTGGTGCGCACCCTGCATAAAGAGAGGGGTTTGACAACGGTTTATGTCACCCATGATCTCAATGAGATTATGCTGTGTGTGGACAAGGTGATGCTTTTGAACCGGAGAATTCAGGCTTTTGGCACCTGTGCCGAGGTTTTAAAACCAGAGGTTTTGAAACGACTTTACGGCATCCCGGTCTTGGTGGTGGAACAGGATAACCGGCGCTATGTGGTTGTGGGTGACCATCATGCCTGAGATTCTTTACTTTGGTTTTATCCGTAACGCCATTTTGGGTTCTTTTTTGGTGGCGACGGTCTGTTCGGTTATCGGCGTGTTTGTGGTTTTGCGGGGGCTGGCTTTTGCCGGTGCCGGTATTGCCCATGCCGCATTTGGCGGAGTGGCAATAGGCTTTCTATTAGGTGTTGACCCCTTGTTAAGCGCGGTGCTTTTCTGTCTCGGAACAGCAGGTTTAATAAGTCTAACTGGGACAAGGGCAAATCTGCGTCAGGATACCGCAATTGGCATATTCTTTTCTTGGACGATGGCGTTAGGCGTGATTTTCATCGGACTGATGCGTCGTTATGATGCGCGGGTTTATGGCTATCTTTTCGGTAATATTTTAGGTGTGACAAAGGGAAATATAATACTGATGCTGGCTCTGACCATAGCTGTGCTTATGGTGGTTTTCTTATTTTATAAGGAGTTCAAGTTCCTCGCTTTTGATGAGGAGATGGCGCAGGCGGTTGGTTTACCAAGAGGAGCTCTCAATGCCCTTCAACTTGCCTTGATTGCCCTGACGGTAGTTGTTTCCATCAAGGCGGTAGGGATAATTCTGGTTGAGGCGCTTTTAGTGATTCCGGCGGCAACCGCTTATCAACTCACCAATAGATATGGAATGATGTTTATCATTTCCTGGTTAGCAGCGGTTTTGGCAAGTATCACCGGGCTTTTGCTTTCCTATTTTCTTTCTATTGCCTCGGGCGCAGCAATAGTGATGGTGTCCGCAATTCTTTTTGCGCTGGCGGCGATATTTTCACCCAAGAGAAGAAAGTGCAGGGTCTGCGGCAGAGAGGGCGGGTGAGAATAATGAGGTTTTGGGTTTTACTCGGTGCGGTTATCGTCCCTTTGCTTTTTTCCACCTGTGCGTCAAAAGAGAACAAGGCTATTGGCGTGGTTGCGACCATCCCTGTTCTTGGCGACTGGGTTAAACAGGTTGGCGGAGACCGGGTTGAGGTTATAAGTTTGCTTAAGGGACAGGAGGAGCCGCACAGTTATGAGCCCAGTCCTAAGGATGCTGAAAAGATAAGTAAGGCAAGAATGGTTGTTCGTGTTGGTCTGGGTCTGGATGAGTGGTTTGATGGTTTGATCAAGGGTGCGCAGAATTCCACTCTCAGAATTGTCACGATTGGCGATGGGGTGGATTTAATTCAAGAGGAAAAAGCGGGCTCTAGTGTTCACCAGGGGGGTAACCCCCATATCTGGCTTGACCCGGAGGTGGCGAAGATAGGCGTCAAAAGAATCGCCCATGTGCTTACAGAAGCTGACCCTGCGGGTAAAGAGTTTTACCAAGCGAGGGCAGAGGCTTATCTCAGGCAGGTTGACAGTGTCCAGACGGTCTTGAGACAACTGGTTTCTGGTCTGAGGAACAGAAGGTTTGTGGCGATGCATAACACCTGGCCCTATTTCTGCCGGGCGTTTGGTTTTGAGATGATTGCGGCGATTGAACCGTTGCCAGGCCAGGAGCCTTCCCTGCAAACCCTTGCGACACTAACACAGTTGATGCGTGCTGAGTCGGTCCGTGTGATTGTTCTTGAGCCGCAGCATAATCCAGATATCGCTCAGGTGCTGGCAGGCGCTACTGGCGCCGAAATCGTGGTCTTGAGTCAATTCATTGGCATTTTACCCGATACTGAAACCTATCTAAAACTCCTTGACTACAATGTAAAAAAGCTGGTTAGAAAATTGTCTATTGACAGGTAACTAAGGTAAGGCGTAAATCCTTAAAATTTGACCCCGTATTTGAAACTGGCGGAGGAGGGTCATATTTTCCACTATTTGCGGGTCAAGGGTTTTGAGGAGGAGCTGGTCTGCTTCATTCTCGCCGATTATCAAATGGGTGATACCAAAACGGTTAATCGGGTCATTGATATTTGCCCAGTCGGTGATACAGAGCGCCCTTTTTCGGGATTCAATCATTAATGGCGGAGCCCAAGAACCGCCAACGACCGCATTTTCTGGTAGTAAACGGTCAAGTTCGCGGGAATAGTTGATCAGATTATAAGTGCGATTTGAGAACCAATTGTAGAATTGTCCTAAATCAAGACGAACAGTAAGTATCAGGAAAATTATTACTATAACAGTTCTTATCCAAGGTGATTTGAGAATAATCCCGTCTTTTTTTAATCTCAGCAGGCCGTAGCCGGCAAAAGCAAAACCAAAGGCAATAACAAATCCAAGGGTAAGGATGCCGGTTTCGGAACCTTGCCGGGGGTAGTTTTTGAAATTGGAGGCATACAGGAGCACCTGTAGAAAAAAAGGCCAGAGCCAGAATCCATAAAGTACAGCCTTCCACAATGCTGGGTTAACCGGCGGGATTATCATCCCGGTTCTTAGGTTTTTAGCAATACTTACCGCGGCAGCAATGATGAGGCTCGGTAAGAGTATGATTTCATATCTGGGGGGGCGGTAGTTCATATAGCCGAGCATAAAAAGTCCGAAGAGAAAAACGAGGAAGGAATAACGGAGGGCGAGGTTTTGTTTCTTTGCCAACCAAGGTAAAGCGAGGAAGCCAAGGATGGCGATCCAGACCATTCTTGGCAGGAGTTTTGAGCGCAACCCGAAGGTGAAGGTGTTGAAAAGGTAAGCAGGTAGGTTTTTAGGATGACCTGCAGGTGATTCGCTTGAGTGGCGCAGGACATATTGGAGATATTCGTTTTTGTAGGGTAGAAAGACGAGAAAAAACCAGATGCCAACGGCGATGGTCGCGCCGCCGAGAAAAAGAAGAATACGAGAGAGAAAATTCCTTTTATCCTTGTTTTGGAAAAAGTCAATGGCGAAGAGGATAAGCATTACTGGGGCGATGAAGACCGCGGAAAGTTTTACTAAAAGAACGGTGCCGAAAGCAAAAAAGCCGCACAGGATTAGATGGATTTTTTTCTTCTGTCCCTTAACCCCAAAAAGCCCTGTGAGTAAAAGGAAAAGGATTTGAACGGTTTCTACCAGCCCCAGCCGGCTGTACATCACCAAGGGATAGCAGGTTGCGAGCATAAGGGCGCTTAAAAGGGTGGCGGTCTTGCCAGTTTCCTCTTTAACAAGGAGGGCAATGATAAAAATGCCAAGTGCACCTGCGAGCAATGAAAGCAACTTTACTTGAACAAACCCGATACCGAAAAGTTTAAAAACTAAGGCAACGAGCATATTGACCAAAGGATAGATGACAAAGGGGAGAAACTCATCCATTTTCCAGGATCCGTAAAGAACAAAGTTGCGCGCAGAATAGGTGTTTAGGCTTTCGTCAGTATAAGGGGCAAAACTCCAACTTAGGTCTGGTGGTGGATCGGCACGCAAATCGGCGGCACGGAGACCAAAGCCCAAAATGACGATGACAATCAGTAAAAGCCAGAAGAACCGCTTGACAAATAATTCGGCGCGAATTTCAATTGGGTTTGGCTGTTTTTGTGGCTTTTGTTTTTTGCTCTTTTTTTTCATCCCTTACCCTGCCAGCGGATGAGCTCCTTTTCTGCCTCTTGAAGTAGCTCTCTCTGCTTATTCAAAATGGCTTCAACAGCTTGGCGGCGTCGGACAAGCTCCTCTTCGGCTTTTATCTGACGGGTGATGTCAAATCCAATGTTGATGATGCCGATTGTTTCACCAACGGCATTGCGCCAGGGTTGCTTGGTAAGGGAAATCCAGGTGCTGTTCTCGGCTTTCGGGTCCCCGAGGCACAATTTTAGGGTTACTGCTTTGCCGCTTTTCAGCACCTCCTGGTCGTGGGAGCTCAAGAGGGCATTAACAGTGGCAGGAAAAAGTTCGGCATCGGTTTTCCCGATGATAGTTTCGCCCCTGGGGCTGAGGATTTTTTCCGCAGCCTGGTTGGCGCTGATGTAGCGCAGGGTTGTGTCTTTGATGGCAATAAATATCAGTTCATTTTCCAGAAGTGCCTCCAGCCGGGACTGGGCATCCTGCCATGCCTGTTCCATCCGCTTGCGCGCGGTAATATTGCGCAGGAAAATCATCGCGCCGCTGTCAACAGGATATGTAGTTATGGAAAACCAGCCGGCGATGCGTTCCCTGCCGTCATTATAAAAGAGCTCAGCCTGCTGGACCTGGCATTCTAAGAGCGTTTTGCGCACGGGTAGAGCCATACCGCTTCGCTCCATTTCCGGATAGACCTCCCAGAGCCGTTTGCCTCTTGCCTCAGCCGCACTGATTCTTGTTTCCTTTTCCGCGCCTTTGCTCCAGGAGGTAATCACCCATTCCCCATTGATGGCGATGATACCCTCAACCGGGCTTTCAAGAATGGTGGCGATATCTTTTTCCTTTCTTGTCAGGAGCTCTTCAAGCTGTTTTTCCGGGGTGATGTTTAAGACAAGTATCTCAAATGTGCGCCGGCTGGCAAAATTGCAGGTCTTGCCCCGCATCTCGAGCCATACGATTTCATCCCCGGGTTTCTTTACCACCCGGAACCGGTGATGGGGCGGATATTCGCCGGTCTGTTTTGCTTCGGCTTCAACCGCCTTCACCCGGGGTAGGTCATCAGGATGGACATTGGCAAATAAGACCGAGTTATCGGTCAGAACCGCCTCACGGGATACGCCAAAAAGCTCCTCTACCGATGGGCTGATATTAAGGATGCGTCCATCCTCGGAAATACGGATGATACAGGCATCAGTAACCGATTCAACAAGCGCACGGTAGCGCTCCTCGCTTTCCCGCCATTCCTTCTCAATCTTGCGTCGGGCAAACTCAATATCACGGGCATCGGCAGGTATAGTGGAAAGGTGCTCATCAAAGCCGGAGGCGATGGGCGACTTTTTCAGCTCCTCCAGAGATTGCTCGGTTTTTTTCAGTTCGGTCAAATCCTCGTAAACGAAGGTCAGCATCTTCACCTGACCTTCGGCATCAAAAAGCGGATAGGCGGTAACGCGTATACAGACCTTGCCCTTGGCGGTGGGCAAAAGGCCGATTTCTGTCGGGTCAAACCAGTAGGGTGGTGTTTCGATGCGGGCACCGGCGAGGAGCCGTTTCAGTTGGGGTTCTAAGAGCCCGGTTCTTTTCAAGCCCCTTTCCTCAAAAAGGTTCAGACCTGGGGGCGGAATTTTTCCCAAGATTCGTTCTGCCGCCTTGTTCTGTTTAACGAGATTACCATTAGGGTCAAACAGTTCCATCGCTATCGGGCTGGCATCAATCAGACCATCAAAAACAACCTGGGCGCGCACCTCTGCCTTTTTTCTTTCCGTCTCTTCAAATGCCATCTGCTCGGCGAGCAGACGCCTCGGGTCAGAACCTTTTGGAAAAAGCATATCCTTATCTATTTTCGTAAGCCGGCGACCCGGCTCGAACGGGTGACCTGCGGTTTACGAAACCGCTGCTCTGCCTGCTGAGCTACGCCGGCACCTTCCAAAATTTTACCAACCCATAACGACTGGTCAACTCAACGATTCCAAATTCAGCCCCTTCTAAAGGATACATATCATCCCTAACTTTGGCGATACCGACCGATTCAACAGACTGGGGATGCACAATTAGCGCAATTCCATGCGCCTGTTATTGGGTGGTGACGGCAAAACACCGGTATCGACCTTTTGGGGAGTCTGCTTGATAATATTGAGCGGGTTTTAGAGGGAGGGGCAACATCAGTTATAGGGCATTGACAGAGATTGACTGAAACTTTTAATCTGGTATCATTAGGCAGGCTTTAATCAAAAAGGAGTTAAAATGAAGGTAATTATCACTGACCCGATTGCACCGGAAGGTGTCAAAATTCTGCGTGAGGCCGGTTTTACGGTTGATGAGAAACCGGGCATTGCACCAGATGAGCTTTTAAAGGTAATTCCTGAGTATGATGCTATTATTGTGAGAAGCGCAACGAAGGTGACCGCTGAGGTTATTGAAGCGGGGAAGAACCTGAAGGTGATTGGTAGGGCGGGTGTCGGTCTGGACAATGTTGACAAAAAGGCGGCGGATGCCAAAGGGATAAAGGTTGTCAACACACCTGAGGCGACATCAATTTCGGTGGCAGAACTGGCTTTAGGGATGATGTTTGCCTGTGCCCGTTCAATTCCGCAGGCAACCGCATCGCTGCGTGCCGGCAAGTGGGAGAAAAAGGCTTTTAAAGGGATGGAACTCTTTGGCAAGACCTTGGGGATAATCGGCGCGGGCAGAATCGGCACCGAACTGGCAAAAAGGGCTTTAGGATTAGGGATGAAGGTTTTGGTCTTTCGGCGATCTAATAGTAAGCCAGAATATGGTGAGTTGTGCTCTTTTGATGAACTACTGGCAAAGTCAGACATAATCTCGCTCCATATTCCCAAGACACCTGAGACCTATCACCTTTTAAACCGCGAGGCTTTTGCCAAGATGAAGAAGGGTGTAATCATCATCAACTGTGCGCGCGGAGGTGTAGTTGATGAGGCGGCGCTCTTTGAGGCTTTGCAGTCCGGTCAGGTGGCAGCAGCGGCATTAGATGTTTTTGAGGAGGAGCCGCTCAAGGACTTCCGACTGTTTTCTTTGCCCCAGGTGATTGGCTCACCTCATATCGGTGCGCAGACCAAGGAAGGTCAGGCGCGCGCCGGCATCGGTATTGCCGAGAAGGTGCGTGATGCCTTAAAGGGGGGCTGATGGCTGATGTCAGACCATTTCGGGCGATTCACTATAATCCGGCAAAGGTGAGGGATTTGAGCGCGGTTATCACCCAGCCTTATGACAAAATCACACCGAAGATGCAGGAGGAGTATTATACCAAACACCAATACAACTTTGTCCGGCTGATTCTTCCCAGGGACGAAAATCCTTATGAAAGTTCTGTGCGCGCCTGTTCCCAATGGTTGCAGAAGGGGGTCTTGATTGAAGATGAAAAACCTGCATTTTATGTCCTTGAGGAGGAGTTTAGACTGGATAACCGGACATTGAGGCGAAAGGGCTTTATTGGCGCAATCCGGGTTGAGGAGTTTGAAAAGGGCACGGTCCTGCCCCATGAGTTCACCCATTCCGGACCAAAGGTTGACAGGTTGAACCTCCTGAGAACAACAAGAAAGGATTACGAGCAGATATTTCTCCTTTATCCCGATGAGAAGGGTGAGATTGACCGGCTCCTTGAGACCGATGATAAGCCGCTGATGCAGGCGATTGATGAGTTCGGGGTTGTTCACAGGCTCTGGCAGCTGGATGAACCGGCAAGGTTACACGCGCTGAGTGCGGCGATGAAGGAACGGGTGCTATTGATTGCTGATGGTCATCACCGTTATGAGACCGCGCTTAATTTCAGGCAGGAGATGGAGAAAAGGGGTGTTGTGCCTGAGAACGCCGCTTTAAGGTTCAAGACCGCTGCCTTTTTCAAGATTACCGACCCCGGTCTGGTGATTCTGCCTACTCACCGGCTGCTTAAGGGGATATCCCTGAGCCAGGATGATGCGCTTAAAAGTCTGGAGCGGTTCTTTACTGTTAAGCCGGTTAGAGATGAAATGGCAAAGTCAGAACTGCAAAAGAATCAAGATAAACATGCCTTTGTGGTCTATTTTGGCAAAGGGAAAAGTTACCTGCTCATCCTGAAGCAAACGGGTTTGGAATTGGATAGTTTGAAAGGGAAGAGCCCGGAGTATCGGGAACTGGATGTGGCGCTTCTGCATTCCTTGGTGATTGACAGGGTTTTCGGTATCAAACCAGCAGAGGTTGAGGGCAGAATTGCCTATGAGCGTTACTGGGAGGACACAGCGAGCCGGGTTGATTCGCAAGAGTTTGATGTTGCGCTTTTCCTCAATCCGACCCGACCGGAACAGGTCCAGGCACTGGCAAAGAGAATGGAGCGTATGCCGCAGAAGTCAACCGACTTTTACCCGAAACTGATTTCCGGGCTGGTTTTTATGGATGTTGCCGAAGGGAAAACCCTGTAAATGGGATAGCGGCAGCGGATAAAGATGCCCGCTAATCTAACCCCGGAATACAAACAGGCGGAGGAGCGGTTCCGGCAGGCAAAGAGCCCAGAGGAGAAACTTCTTTGCCTTGAGGAGATGCTTGCCACCATTCCCAAGCACAAAGGAACCGAGAAGATGCAGGCTGACATCAAGAGCCGCATTGCCAAAATCAGGCGGGAACTTTCTGAAGGCAAAACAGGCGGCAAGCGTCAGGACTGGTATTCGGTGGAAAAGCAGGGCGCAGGTCAGGTGGTTGTGTTCGGCGCGCCCAACTGCGGCAAGTCTGCGTTAGTCAAGGAGTTGACCGGTCTGGCAACCGAGGTGGCAGCATATCCCTTTACCACCACAAGACCGCTTGCTGGGATGATGCAGTTTGAGGACATTCAGATTCAACTGATTGATACCCCACCGATGGTTTTGGACTCACCCGCCTGGCTCTTTCACATCCTGCGCACCGCTGATGTTATCTGTTGGCTCATTGACCTCGCCGATGACGGCCTTCTTGAGACCACCGAACAGATTCAGCAGCTTTTGAATCGGAACCGCATCGGTTTTACGCCGCAGGATGGGTTCACGGTCAAGCCCTTGATTCGGGTTGGGACAAAGGCAGATGACAACCAGGCATTGGAAAGGCTCTCGATTTTGCGCGAACTGATTGGCGATGTTGAGGTGATTTTGGTTTCGGTGGTTACCAAACAGGGGCTTGAGGAGTTTAAACGCAAGGTTTTTCAGAGCCTGAACATCATCCGGGTCTATACGAAAAAGCCAGGGCATCCGCCTGATATGAATGAGCCGGTGATATTAAAGACCAATGCCACGGTGATTGATGCGGCATATCATCTGCACAAGGACTTTGCCAGAAAACTTGCCTATGCCCGGCTCTGGAACTCTGCCGGTTATTCTGGACAGCGGGTTGAGCGGGCACACATCCTCCAGGACAAGGATATCATTGAGTTTCATATTCAGGAGTAAGGTGCTATCTGCATTGGGAAGGACCGATTCCGAATGAGGTCTGTTTTGGTGGTTTTTGTCCTGGTGATTGGTAGCGGTTTTGCCGGCTGGCTTGGTCCTTCGGCAACCGGCTTTACCTTTATGAAATTAGGGGTTGGGGCAAGACCGGTGGCAATGGGTCAGGCTTTTACCGCAGTTGCTGATGACGCCAACGCCCTTTTTTACAATCCCGGAGGAGTGGCGCTCAATTCCCGGTTTGATTTGAGTATCACCGCCTGCCAGATGCTGCGCGGGGTTTCATATTTTTCTGGCGGTCTGACCGTGCCAATTCTCAAAATCTTTGGCGCTGGTCTGGCAGGAGGGTTTTTGAGTGCGACCGATACCCGCCGGAACGAATTGGGTCAGGATTTGGGAACCTTCGGTCTGACTGACATCATTGCCGGTCCTGGTTTTGCGGTCAAGCCTTTTAAGGGTTTGGGCATTGGCGGTGCCGGCAAGTTTGTTTACAGCCGGATTGACTCATTCTCCTCCTGGGCTCTTTCCTTTGACGGTGGTGTGCTTTATCAGCCGATTAAATACCTGACCCTTGGTGCCAGCCTTTTGCACTTGGGAACACCAAGGCGTTTTATTGAGGACTGGGAGTATCCGCCGGTTAATCTGCGTGGTGGTGCCTCATTCAAACTGCCGATTCTGACCAATCATCTCCTTATCGCCAGCGATGTCTCGGTTTTTCCTGATTATGGTCCGACTGTTGGGGTCGGCGCTGAGGCAAAACTTGATTTGGGCACCATCGGGTCAAAAAAGGGGGAGGTTTTATATCTGCGCGGGGGTTATCAGTCAGGTGCTCATTTAGGCACCTGGGCAGGCTTTTCCTTTGGTCTTGGTTATGAGAGAGCAATCAGCCCTAATCTGATTTTGGCAATTGATGCGGTCTATCTATCCTATGGTCTTTTAGGTGATGCGGAAAGGGTTTCGTTGGGTCTGAAGTTTGCCCCTTTCGGTTCAGGGGCTAAATAACAGTTTCCCATTTTTAAATCTGAGGATGGTGCCGCCATCAAGCCGGGTGTTGATACATCTTATCCCGATTTCAGGCAGAACCTGCTCCAGCCTTGCCGGGGTTGGATACCGCCCGGAAACAATAGCATATTCCGGTCTGATTGTCTCGTATAAAGTTAACGGGTTGCCCTTTCTTGAGCCGTGATGGGGCGACTTAAGGATATTAATTTTTCTATCTTCTGCCGCACCCTTCAGGACATCAAATGATTCACAGTCACCGGTAAAGAGGATTTTAATACCCTGATATTCAACAAGGGTAACAATGGAGATGGGGTTGGTGGGGAGAAGGTTTTTTGAGTAAAGCCAGGAGGTGATTTCATCAGGCCAGACAAGGCTAATTTCATAGCCAAACCCAAGAACCCGCGCCCCTTTGCCCGCAACGGTTATCTCTGTGCCAGTCCGTTCCAACCGGTGCAAAAGTCTCTGATAAATGGTGTCGCCTTTTACCGTCGGAACAATTAAACGGTTGATTTTAACCCCTAAGGGCAGGTCAAGAAGTCCGCCAAAATGGTCGCGGTCAGGGTGGGTCAAGATAACCGCATCCAGCCTTTTTATCCCGCGGCTCAAAAGGAAATCGGGCAGGACATCGGTTCTGTCAATTCCAGCATCAATCAAAAGTTTTCTCCCCAGGGTGTCCTCAATAAGAAAGGCATCGCCCCTGCCCGGGTCAAGAAAGGTGATTTGCGCCTGCGGTTTGGAAAAGACACTTAACCAGACGACAATCACCAGACCAAGGGCAAGGCAGATTCTGAACGCCCTCCTTGCCCAGCCATTTTGCCAGTTGATAAGGAGAATTAGAAGTCCATAGATGTAAAAGACCGCGGGCAAGGAAAGTTTGCCCGGCTCAATCAGGAAAACCTTGAGCCGGCTGAGATGGTTAATCAGGAAGATGGTAATTGCGAGGACAAGCCTCAGGCTCTGGCTAAAGATGGCGGCAACAAAAGGGCTGATGAGATGAATCAGGGAAATAAAAAGGGCAAGGGGCAGGGAGACTGTCACCAAGGGAATGGTAAGAAGCGCAGATAAGAATGCAAACGGCTGGAACTGAAAGAAGTGGTGCAGAAGTAAAGGCGCGGTTCCGATTGTTGCCGCAAGCGAGACCCCTGCCGGCAAAATGAGGTAATTGCGCAAAAAACGATTTATCTGGAATTTATGAATTAGCGTCTGGACTTGCGGGACAATGGTGATGATTGCCACTGTAGCGGCAAATGAGAGCTGGGCACCAATGTTAAAAAGGGTCAGCGGGTTTGAAAGCAAAAGAATGATTCCGGCAACACAAAGACTACTCAGAGGTGTTGAGCGGCGCTGAAGCGGAAAACTTAAAAGCGCCGCAACGGTCATAAATGCGGCACGAACCGAAGCCGGATTCCAGCCGGCAACAAGCGCATATAAAATGGTGCCAGCGCTCATAATCCCAAACCGCCACCAGGACCTGATGCGTAAAACAGTGAGAACAATCCAGAGGGCAAAGACAACGATACTGATGTGAAGACCGGAAACCACAAAAAGATGCCAGAGACCTGAACTGGTAAAAGCCTCCCTCAACTCTACGGGCAGAAGAGACCTTTCACCTAAAAGCATCCCTAAAAGCAGTGCCGCCTCTTTTCCGCCAACCTGCTCTTTTATCACATTGTGCAGATACCGCCTCACCGGCATCACCAGTAGCCTTAAAATCGGGTTGCCGCTGTTTCTCTTGACAATCCTGATATCGCCTTGCCTTGCACTTGCCGAACCGACAAAGCCCTGCCTTTTGAGATGTTCGTTAAAATCAATCAGTCCGGGGTTGCGCGGAAATGAGAAGGGCTTGACCATTTTTTTCACCCTGACCAAATCGCCATACCTTAATCCTGAGAATGAGTCCTTAAGATAGACCGTCACCTTGCCGTTTAATGGCGACGAGAGTGCAACTGTCAGCCGGTTCCTGCCTAAAGGCTCCTCAATCACCACACCCTGAAAAGATGAGATTTTATATGTCTGCGGATGGATGAAAACAGGCTCGCGGCTGCGGGCATAGAGAAACGAGGCTGCGGCAAGCGCAAGATAAAGGGAAAAACCTCTTGTCCAGAACAGAAGGGCAATTCCGAAGATAAGGGCGATAATTCCTGTCCACCAGGGGATGAAATTTAAACCTGCGAGGACAATGCCAAAGGCGATGGCGATGAGCGCGCGCAGGGAGGAAAGTCTCATACCGGGATTGGGAAAACGCACAGATAAGCGTAAGGCTCTTTTAATCCCTGTCAAAAGGGGATTTGCATATTTGACCCAAACCAAGCCCCATTTTTGATTAAAAGGCGAACTGAAAAATAAAACAGGGGGTAATCCCCGGGGCGGGGTCTGAAAAAATGATAAATTCGGCTAAGTTACTTATCTCTGAAACTTAAACAAAATTTCCCCGAACCTCCTTTGTATACCTATAAGTATACAAAACTGACAGGAATTAAAACAGTCCCAAGACCCTTTTTACCTTGCAATCGCAACCTTTCTCTCTATTGCTGAGCCATCCCGGATAAAATAGACCCCGGGTGAAAGATGCCGCACATCATTCTCTCCGGGCTTAAGTTCAAGCACCTTGCGACCGGTAACATCAACCAGAAAGACCTGAGCCCGGTCTTCGGTCTTGGTCCATCTCAAAACATTGCGGACAACCGTTGCTGGTAGGTGCGAACCTTTAACCTCTGGCTGGGGATATTCCTCTATTCCTGGTGTCGGATTCATTTTGCCCCATATGCGTTGAGTATTATAGTTCTTACCCCCAACCTTTCCTGCCCAGCTTTGATACACAAGAAACATTCCGCTTTCCTGTCCGCATGCGAGCGCTGGAACCGACTGATCCCATTCCTGTCTGACGACCAGACCCGAGTCAAACACAACCCCACCGGGCGTCACCCGCGCACCATAGATATTGTAAAAAGAACCGCTGCGGTTGTCCTCCCATACCACGAGATAGTTTGTGCCATCAAAAATTACTGAAGGAGACTTTTGGGAATAAGCGGCGGTTGAGATGCGGATGCCGTTTGGGTCAAGGACAACCCCATCCTGGCTCACCCGCGCACCGTAGATATCACAATAATAACCGTTCCGGCGTAAGTCCTGCCACACCACGAGATAGTTTGTGCCGTCAAATGCTACTGAAGGGTACCGCTGGGATTCATAAGCGGTTGAGACAGGAATTCCCGCTGTGTCAACGACCATGCCCTCCTGGCTCACCCGCGCAGCGTAGATGTCGAAAGAAGAACCGCTGCGGTTGTCCTCCCATACCACGAGATAGTTTGTGCCATCAAAGGCTACTGAAGGACAGTATTGGCGACCGGGGGCGGTAGAGATGGGAATGCCGTTCAGGTCAAGAACATTTCCATCGCGGCTCACCCGTGCACCATAGATATCATAAGAAAAACCACTGCGGTTGTCCTGCCAAACCACGAGATAGTTTGTACCGTCAAACCCAACTGAAGGATAAAGTTGGAAATTAAGAGCCGAAGAAATTACAATGCCCATCGAGTCAAGGACCTCCCCATTCTTCGCTACCCGCGCAGCGTAGATGTCGAAAGAAGAACCGCTGCAGTTGTCCTGCCAGACTACAAGATAATTGGTGTTGTCAAAGGCTACTGAAGGAGACTCTTGGGAATAAGCGGCGGTTGAGATGCGGATGCCGTTTGGGTCAAGGACAACCCCATCCTGGCTCACCCGCGCACCGTAGATGTCGAAAGAAGAACCGCTGCGCTTGTCCTGCCAGACCACGAGATAGTTTGTGCCGTCAAAGCTGACTGAAGGAGCCCCTTGGTAATTGCCGATTACTGATATTGGAATGCCAGCGGAGTCAAGCACAGTTCCACCTTGGTTCACCCGCGTGCCATAGATGTCAGAAGTGTCGCGCTTATTCCGATAGTCCTCCCAAACTACGAGATAGTTTGTACCGTCAAATGCTACTGAAGGATAGTATTGGTGACCGGGGGCGGTTGAAATAGGGATGCCACTTGTGTCAAGGACATTTCCATCCTGGCTCACCCGCGCGCCGTAGATATCATAAGTAGGCGTGCGGTGGTCATACCATACTACGAGATAGTTTGTGCCGTCAAATGCTACTGAAGGATAGTATTGGTGACCGGGGGCGGTTGAAATAGGGATGCCACTTGTGTCAAGGACCACTCCGTCCCGGGTCACCCGAGCACCATAGATGTCAAGACTGTCAGGATTGCTGCGCTTGTCCTCCCATGCCACGAGATAGTTTGTGCCATCAAAGGCTACTGAAGGACAGTATTGGCGACCGGGGGCGGTAGAGATGGGAATGCCGTTCAGGTCAAGAACATTCCCATAGCGGCTCACCCGCGCGCCATAGATGTCAGAAGAAGAACCGCTGCGGTGGTCCTGCCAGACTACAAGATAATTTATGCCATCAAAATCTACATAAGGCAATACTTGGTGACCAGAAGCGTTTGAGATGGCAATGCCATCGGGGTCAAGAACCTCCCCATCCTTTGTCACCAGTGTACCATAGATGTGATAAGAACCGCTGCGGTTGTCCTCCCAGACTACAAGATAGTTTATGTCGTCAAAACCAACTGAAGGAAGCCTCTGGTCATAATTACCGTTTGAAATAGGGATGCCACTTGTGTCAAGGACCACTCCGTCCCGTGTTACCCGAGCACCATAGATGTCATAATAATAACCGTTGCGGGTGTCTTCCCAGACTACGAGATAGTTCGTGCCATCAAAACTAACCGAAGGATTTCCTTGCGAACCAGGAGCGGTAGAGATGGGAATGCCTTTGGGGTCGAGAACCATCCCACTCCGGCTCACCCGCGCGCCATAGATGTCAGAAGAAGGACCGTTGCGACGGTCCCCCCATACAACCAAAAAATTTGTCCCATCAAAACCAACTGAAGGATGCATTTGAGAATTAGGTTCTGGAAAACAAACAATATTCGTATCAATGAGGAATCCACCCTCAAAATGGGATGATTGGAAACCCTGATTTTCACCAGTCACCATTTCCACCGCCTCATCCGGATTGAAGGGTAGGTTTCTATATCCGAATTTCTGAACCCGGTCAGGCATTGCGCCCGCTATTAGAGGTAATAGTAGGAGTCCGATAATAATAACCATTCCACCTTCTTTTGTTTATTCAATTATCCCACCTGTTATTCTCCCTGTCAAGGAAACCCCAGGGTCAAATTCGCTGGCGCCAATTTGTTTATTTCATCAGTTGTCAATGGCGGCTTTTATTTCTTCAATCAAAGCCGCAGGTCTGCTGGAGCATGCTAAAAGCCCGAAAGGAAGGTATCGAGTGTGATGACTTTGTTGGTGCGGCTTGAATTACAACTGAAGGAGTTTCAGCCCGGAATCTGGTTCAAGCCGACGGATAAGCCTTACCGTTCCGGGGAGAATCGCAATCTCGCAGGTGGCGGCAACCCTGCCAGCAAAGAGATGACCGGAATAGGTTGTGAGCCGCTCGTTGCTGATAACAAGATGGATGTGGAGAATTGGCGTTTTGTCATCCCAGGCGATGTTGCCCACCAGGCTGCAGATCTCGTATTCACCCTTGAACAGGCGCCGGTGATATTTTTTCTTTTTCAGGTTGTAGCAGCCAAGTTCCAAATCTGTGCCCGCGCCCAGACCTGTCAGGGTCCCTGATTTCAATCGCCTTGACTGCACAAACTGGGTCAGGGTCTGGATAATCTCTTCACCCCGTTCCAGCCGCAACTGGTAATAAGGACCGTTTTTCTTCCATCTCATTTCTTTTCCTCCTTGCCCCCTTTTCTTTTCTTGATATAGCGGCACTCGGGATAACCAGAGCAGGCGATGAACTTGCCAAACCTGCCCTGTCGTTCAACCAGAGGTTTGCCGCATTGCGGGCACTTTTCTGCAACTTCCTTTGCCTGCGGCTTCGGCTCCTTTTTGATATAATCACATTCTGGGTAACCAGAGCAGGCGATGAATTTGCCAAACCGGCCCTGTCGTTCAACCAGCGGTTTACCGCATTTCGGGCAGTTTTCCGCAAGTTCTTTGGCTTCCTGTCTCTTGACATAATCGCACTGGGGATAATTTGAGCAGGCGATGAACTTACCAAATCTACCCCATCTTTCTAATAGCGGTTTACCGCATTTCGGGCACCTTTCCGCAAGTTCCTGGACCAAATCCTGCTTGATTTCCGCACTGGTCGCCAGCGCCTTTTCCAGGTCCTCCTTGAAAGGCTGATAAAACCTTGCCACCACATCCCGCCAGTTCTCCTCGCCCTCCTCAATCAAATCCAGCTCCTTTTCCATCTCCCGGGTAAAGCCAATCTCAAAGATGTTGGCAAACCTGGGAATGAGGATGTCATTAACAATTTTGCCCAGTTCGGTCGGCACCAATCTGCCCTGATTCCTTTCCACATATTTGCGCTCAAGCAGGGTGGGGACGATGGTCGCATAGGTTGAAGGTCTGCCGATACCGTTGACCTCAAGCCTTTTAATCAATGTCGCCTCAGTATAGCGTGGTGGTGGCTGGGTAAACTTCTGCTCAGGTAGAAAATCCTTCATCCTGACCGGTTCGCCTTCCTTTAAGTCGGGCAGGAATTTTTCCTTTTCTGCCTCGCCATAAACCTGTTCAAAACCGGCAAAGACCCTTTTCACCGCATCGGCGCGGAATGTGTAATCACCGCCTTCAATCAACACCTCGGTCTGTTGATAGACCGCATCCGCCATCTGGCTGGCGATGAACCGGCGGTAAATCAGACTGTAAAGTTTGAACTGGTCTGGTGTCAGGAACGGTTTGACAGTCTCCGGTGTCAGGTCAATCCTTGTTGGTCTTATCGCCTCATGCGCACCCTGGGTTCCTTTCCGGTCCGGATAATGCCTCGGTTTTTCC
>JBDRUF010000034.1 GCA_039801245.1 candidate division WOR-3 bacterium | reverse complement strand
GGGATTGGCTTTTCCTCAACGCCCGGTCCGGTCTCAGGGGATTTGTAGCACCAGAACTCCGAGGTTTTGCCACCTTTGAGCGCAAAGAAGAGACCGTTGCCCAGCGAGGCAATTCCGCCACCCTGTTTGACCTTTTTCTTTCTGCCGGATGAGCCCAGTTGCGGTATGGTGTCAAGTTCCTCCCAGCGGTTTTCCTGCGGGAGGAAGCGCCAGAATTCGCAGGTGTTGCCGCCCTTTAGGCAGTACATCGCATTGTTCCACCAGCCGCCGCCAGCACCATCCTTGACCTTTTTCTGTCTGCCCGAACGACCGGCGAGCGGAAATTTCTGATAGGCGGTGGTGAGCCACCGATTTAGTCCGATGTCAAAGGCGAACACCTCGTTGTATTTTGCCTTGACCGCATAGATGGTGTTCTCGCCGTCATAGACGATAAATGAGCCCTCTTTGTAGTCGCTCTTGCCCGATGGTCCGAGCGGTGCGTTGGGCAGGAGTTCCCAGGTGTCGGTGATGGTGTTGTAGCGCCAGAATTCGTTTTTGTAGCCCTTCAGGAGATAGACATACCCGGTGTCATTTTTCGTTACATAAACCATCCTCGTGCCCCCCTTGATGGGCTTGCGGGATGGACCTGGTGGGACATCGCGGCAGATTTGCCAGGAGTCACCCCAGGCGTCGTAGCGCAAAAAGGTGGAGGTGGAGTAGCCTTTAGTTACATAGAGATACCGATACCCGTCACTGACCAGCGCTCCACCTTTGGATACCGGTTTGCCACCGGAGCCAAGAGGCACCCGCGCACAGGTCTGCCAGGAGTCGTCTTTGATGTGATAGGCGAGGAGGTCGTCGGTCTTGTTGCCCCGGAGAACAAAGATGCGGTTGTAAAGGGGTGCAAGGCACCCACCCTCCTTGACAAGTTTGCCGCCGGAGCCGGCAGGGACCGGTAAGAGCTCCTGCCACCCAGGCACAATCGGGCTGCGGATGACCACCGTTTTGGTGAAGCGGTCGTTGTAGTTGTCCTCGTCGTTGGCGAGCAGGGTGGAGCAGCGAATCTGGAAGGTGCCACGGGGCGCATCCCAGAGTTCAAAGCTGACCACAAGGGTCTCCAAGGGCTGAAGCGAGGAGATCAAAGCGGTGTCCTGGTAGACGAGATTTACCCCACGATAAACCGTAAGGACGGCTTTAAACCCGGATTCCACAAATGTGCCAAAGTTCGCAATCCTTGCCTTCGGGGTGATGATGCCAGGGGGATTGGTGTCAATAGGAGAGGTGATGGCAACCGCGCCCACATCGTGAAGCGGGACAGCGACAATGCAGGTGGAGAGGATGGAGTCGTTTGTCCGGTTGATGTCACCAGGTATGAAGACCTTATAAAGGACCTGATAGGTGCCGGGTGGGGTGGCGCGCCAGGGGGAGAAGGAGATGGTGTCGATGGCGCCGGGGCTAAGGGTGAGCTCAAGGCTGTCGGAGTAGTAAGGGAAGCCGAGTAGGGACAACTGGAAGTATGCCTTGAAGGTGGCGTCAAGGGTGCCGTAATTGGCAACAATGCCCCTGGGGATGACCGTGGTCGTATCCATAACCAGCCGGGGCGGGGAGAGGATTTTAACGGCGGCGAGGTCGTGATAAAATGGGGGGCGGACAAAGACATTTTTGGAGAGGGTGTCGTTCGTGCGGTTGATGTCGCCGGGCAGGGCGGTGCGGAAGAGGCAGGTGATGATGCCGAAGGTGTCAAGGGTTAGGGAGTTAAAGGTGACAGTAGTAGTTTCGCCACTGGGAAGGTCGGTGACAAGTGCGGAGTCGTGGAACGGTCCGAGGTAAATATGGGTATAGAAGGTGCCGAGGCCCTGGGAGAAGTTCTTAACCCGGCAGCGGGGGATGATGACCGTGCCGGAGTCAACCGTATCTGTTGGAGAAATGATTTCGGTAACCCCAACATCGGTGGCGCGACGCTGGGCGGTTATTGAGAAGTTGTCAACAACCCAAGAGGTGATACCAGTGGCTTCGGTTAAAAGGAAGAACTGGATTCTGACACCAGCGCGGTTCTCCGCCCAGGGCAGTTCGTAAACAAAAAGCCCTGGTTCGACAGTTCTACCGGTGAGGTCGTCAATGATGATAGGGAAAGGGCCAGAGGAGTCCACCGAGCCTTTTATTTGCGCCTGATGGATACCGGTTCCAGGAACAAAACCAAGGGAGCAGCGCAGGACAACATTGGTACAGCCGCGCAGGTCTAAGTAGGGGGTGGTGAGCATATCCTCACCATCCTCACCAGGACCAATGGCGGCATAGGGTGTAGGGTTGTCAGACCAGGGGTTGAATCCTAAATCGGGCGCGCGATGCCAGTCGTTGGAACTGGTGTCGTCGGTGAACTGGATTTGCCAGCCAGGAGGTGGGTTGGTTGTTGACCAGGAGCGGTTAAAGTCTTCGGAGAGGATGACATCTTGGGCACCGACGGTTGTAAAACTGGCGAGCAGGAGAGCCAACACAATTACATAATCCTTCATCAGGACCTCCTTTGTTGATAGCGGACTATAAAACAAAAATCTGCCATTCAATCCTTTACATATGATAATGAATTTTGGGCTTTTGTCAACTTAAATTTAGCATTTTTCTTTACTTGACAGCGGGCTTTTGCTTGTTAATTTATGTATGTTGCTAATTGAGGCTATGATTAGCGTCACCGGCATAGGTGTTAATGGTAGTTGACACCTTGCCGGTGGTTTGTTAAAATCGGCGTGAAGTGAAATAAAAAGGAGGCAAACTGTGCGGAAGATTGTGAAAGGTCCTTTAGCGGTGGCAGCCGGCTTCATATTGACAGCATTGATTTTATTTAGTTGTGGTCGGATGCCACCACCGGAGATATGGCAGCCAAACGCCGCAGACACGGCAGCGATTGCCGCAGCGGTAGATGCGAACAAGGAGTTGTTGAGGTTTCATTTCAACGAGGCGGGGTTTCAATATCTGGAATGGGTTGTGCCCGATTCGGTGGTTCGGAAGGCGATAAGTGACAATCCGTTCAAACAGCGCTATATCTGCGATTCCATGCAGCAGTTGTTCTTTACGGATTCAGCTGGTTACAAATGGAGTTATAAATTTATCGCAACTGCGGACAGCGCCCTACAGGAGACCACCGCTACCGTTAGTGTCGTGGAGACGATTCCTGGTGTTTTGCGACTGCATGCGATCAAATACACCCGGTTTGTAAAAGAGTCAATTATTGTCACGCCTTCAGAGACCATCAGGCTGATGTTCCATGACACTGTGTTTACCGATACCTCTATGGTTGTTGAGAAGCCGATTCTCGGAGTGGTTTATAATGGTTGTGTTTTCCGTAAGGAAAGTGGCGAGTGGCGGCTGTGGAAAATGGCGGGTGGGCAGCGTTTTTATGCACCCAATCCTGAGGATGCGCCCTATTTTGCTGCCGCTTATTTAACCACCGGTGCAAAGTCCGATACCTACTATTTAAGACCCGATACGCTCCATTTTGGTGTCCAGCGGTTCTATGACTATCCGGATGGGCTCCTGAGTTACAACCTGAGTGACAGCCTGGCGGTGACCGGGCTTTTGATCTACAGTACCGATTTGGATAAATTTAATTTGGTCTCATTTGGCGGCAGGCGCTTCCGGTTATTGACGGCGAACAGAATAGGATTTACCCAGGATGGTGTTCAGCGGCTTTATATTGAGCGGATACCGTTTGCGGTAATTTATGAGGCGGGTGGCGAGCTGAACGCCACCATCTGGGGAATTCCAATTAATGTCAAAGGAGGCGGACAATGAAGAAAGTTTTCTTGGGTCTCTTGTTTTCCCTTCTTTTGGTCAGCAGCGCATTTGCCGGCGTTGTGGGCAGAATTCGGGGCAAGGTTACGGACAAGAGGACCCGTGAGCCCTTAGTCGGGGTGAACATCGTTGTTGTTGGGACCGAGTTGGGTGCGGCCACGGATGCCAACGGCGAGTATGAGATTATCAATGTGCCCCCGGGCAGATACAAACTCACCGCTTCTTATGTTGGTTATAATGAGATGACTGTGACCGATGTCTTGGTGGTGCAGGATAATGTGACGGTGATTGATTTTCAGTTAACCCAGACCGCAATTGAGGTGGGAACGGTAGAGGTGAAGGCAGAGAGACCTTTGGTGAACCGAGGCCAGGTCACGGTTGAGCGGGTGATCACCGACGAGGAGTTCAAGCGGCTTCCGGTTGTGCAACTGTCAGAACTGGTCGGAATGCAGGCGGGGGTGACCCAGACCGCGGGTAGGGGCTGGACCCATATCCGTGGGGGGAGATACGATGATGTTGCCTACTTAGTTGACGGTGTGGCGGCGCAGGATGCGGTCGTCGGCACCCTCTGGTCAAGCCCGAAGCCGACCAGCGATGCTTTGGCTTCGGTGGTTGTGGTTACTGGTGGTTTTGATGCTGAATACGGCTCGGCGATGTCCGGGATTATCAAGGCGGTTACCAAGGAGGGTGGGGCAAGGACCTCGGGCAAGTTGGGCTATCTCACCGACGAGGTTTTCCCCAACCCGGACTTAAACTTCGGTTATAACCGTCTCACATTTTCCCTTGGTGGCCCGACCTTCTGGAATCGGCTCCGTTACTTCATCTCCACCGAGTATTTCAAGACCGATGACGACCGGAACTGCCTTTACAAGGTGAGTCAGCCAAGAGGTGAATATGCGGCTGAGGGCAAGTTGACCCTGCAGATGCCCAAGGAGTTCTTTTTGACCAAAGAGGGGATGAAACTCACGGTTGATGCCTATCACTCCAACTACCAGTGGCAGGCGTTTGCCAACAGTTACAAGTTCTGGCAAAAAGGGCTTTATGCCAACCGGGTGCGCTCCTATAAGGGCAACTTCACCTTAAACCATATGCTTTCCCCGACCACGGTTTACGAGGCGAAGTTCGGGCTCTTCTCAACCTCACTCATCCGCACGGTGCGCAACTTTGATGCCGAGGCGGCGGATACCACCGGATTCTGGGGATTCCTGCGCAAGACCGGCATCTGGGACCGCTACATCTTCAGGGCAGAGGACTGGGTCTTTAACAACCCTGAGGGTTTAAGCAAAAAGGAGGCGGTCCTCCAGCTCTGGCGCTCATACTGGCTCTCACCGACTGGTGATACCGTTTATGCCCACAAGGCGCAGAAAAAGAACTTTATGCAGGCTTATGCTTTAATTGACAACCCCTATGGTGTTGCGGGTCTATTTGTGACCGAGGGTGACAACCGCACCTGGCACTACCGTGCGACCAACCATGCCCTGTTCAAATTTGACCTCACAAAGACCATCTCCAAAATCCACGAGGTCAAGACCGGTATTGACATCACCCAGTACTCGGTCTCAATGTATAACAACTCCCTACCCTGGGACCAGAACCCCTTCTGGGATGCGTACAACTACAAACCCTTAGTTGCTGCGGCATATGTCCAGGACCGGGCAGATTTTGAGGATTTGGTCGTGCGTGCGGGTGTGCGGTTTGACTACCTTGATGCCAAGGCAAAGGTGCGGGCATTTCCCGAGTCATTGGGTTCGGTCCCGGAGATTTCAGACAGCTTCCTCCCGGTTGCGCCCAAATACCGTCTTTCACCAAGGCTGGGGATTTCCTATCCGATTACCGAGCGGATCAAATTCCGCTTCTCCTACGGCCACTTCTTCAAAAACCCGGTCTTTGCCAACCTCTACGAATACGGCGGCAGATCAGCGGCAGAACTCCGTGGCAGGGGCAACATCATTGTGGGCAACCCGGATATGGGTGCGGAAAAGACCATTGCCTACGAATTGGGCTTTGATGCCCAGGTCTCAGATGTCTTTGCCTTTGATTTAACAGCGTTTTACAAGGATGTTTTTGACCTCTCGGGTGTTAGGGTTGTCCCGGCTCTTCCCCAGCCTTATACGATGTATTACAACGTGGAATACGCAAGAATTCAGGGCTTCGAGGCGACGATGACCAAGGCGCTCTCCGACTACTGGAACGGCCAACTTGGCTACACCTTCCAGATTGCCAAAGGCACCGCCTCTACCGCCACCGACCAATACCAGCGCGAAACCCCACTCCAGGTTGACTACTACCTTGACCAGGACCAGCGCCACTCCCTCCACGCCAGCCTCGGTGTAATGTTCCCCTCAGACTTCTTAAAACAGGGGTCTCCATTCCTTTCAGCGGTCCTCCGCGACTTCAACGCCTCGGTGGTTGCCAACTATGCCTCTGGACTCCCCTACACGCCCACGGACATCAGGGGCAACCGCACCGGTCCGGAAAACTCTGCCCGTATGCCCTCAAACTTCACGATGGACGCTCGGCTCGGCAAAGACATCAAATTAGGCGGATTAAACCTCACCCTCTCCTGCGACATCACCAACCTCTTAAATGCCAAAGTGGTCACCAGCGTCTACTCCGCAACTGGCAAACCTGACTTTGACGGCAGAATCATCACCCCGCAGGAACTCTCATCAGGATTCAGATTTGGTGACCCGTATTACCATCCGGCGCGCGACTACAACCACGATGGCTACCTCACCCAGATGGAGATATACAACTCCTATATGCGGGCGCGGGAAGACTACATCAAAGCCCCGACCTATTACGGTCCCTCGCGTAAAATTCGTTTTGGCATCAGCCTATCATTTTAGGAGGAAAAATGAAAACAACAACCAGAACAGTCATTGTTAGCCTCTTCCTATTGGCAGCACTCTCGCCAATATTGGGCAAAACCGCTTTTCCACCCAAATCCGGCAGGCGCATCTACGATATGAAATGGCTCAACATCAACCGCTGGAAATGCCCCTTTTACAACGACGGCAGATACGGCATTGATGTCACGGTTGGCACCGGCCAGGCGGGCGGCTCTTGGCCCCAGCCCCTGCACAACTGCTATATCTTTGGCGCTGGGATGTGGTTTGGTTCATTACGGGAGCGGGAGGACGGCAAAGTGGACACCCTGGTCTCATTCGGCTACAACCCCAACTCTGGTGGCACCGAGATGACCCCGACAACGGTTGCGCACGCCCCGGAAGGTGCGGGCAGTCCGGACGACCGCATCTTTGTCTATCCCAACGACTGGCCGCCTCAACCCCGGGACCGCTGGGCAACTGGCGACCCTCGTCTTGACAGCGTTCTGATTCCTTACGAAGCCTTCTCCTTACAGGATATGTGGTGTGTCTACTCTGACGGTGCGCCCGAGAACCACATCGCTCCGGGCAAACCCCAGAACATAGATGTCTACCAGGTGGTCTATGCCTGGAACTACCCCTCCAACCAAGACATCTTCTTTATCATCTACAATGTCCGCAACGCCGGCACCGACACCTTAAAACGCTGCTTCATCGGTGCGGTAATGGACCCTGACATTGGCAGTGCCACCGACGATATGGTCGGCTTCATTCTGGACGACTCCATTCCTGGTGTTCCGGAAAGGGTGAAAAATGTTGGTTATGCTGGTGACTACGACAACTACGAGGCTCCTGGTGCAACCTGGGAATCGGGCACTCCGGGTGTGTTTGCCTACAAATTCCTTGACTCTCCCAAACGGGACTCAATAACCCCTTCTGGTGACACGGTCAAAGTTCCCCTTGGTATGACTGCGTTCAAAAAGTTCACGATAGACATTGACCCGGTCACCGACCCCGCCCAATACCTCACAATGGCAGGCTACGACTACCGAACCGGTCTCTACTCGGCATACGATTCGATTGATGTTACCCCGGCTGACAAGCGTTTTATCCAGTGCTCGGGCCCGTTTGACCTTGCACCAGGACAGACCGAAAGGCTGGTTGTTGCGGCACTTGGTGCTCCTTTTGGCGGACCAAATCAACCTTGGGCAAACAGACCGAAAGATTCCCTGATTCATCTTGCTCTCCTTGCCAACACCGCCCAGTTCATCTACAACCAGGGCTGGCTCTTACCCGGGCCACCACCATCTCCGAATATGGTTCTGATTCCTGGCGACAAGCAGGTCAGGATTGTCTGGGATGACCTACCAGAAAGGACACCTGACCGGTATTGGGAGAAGGTGGCGAGCCAGCCTGGACCAGGTTATGACCCGATGTATCGCGGTTACGACTTTCAGGGTTATGTTGTTTATAAATCTACAGATGGTTCAAACTGGAAGATTATTGCCCAGTGTGACCTTGCCGACACCCTTCCGAAACCAGGCACAGGCACCCTCTGGCCTTACAAAGTTGAGGTGGTGGGAAGGGACACCTTCTTCCTCTGGCCCCTTGGACGGGACGAGTCTCAGCCAGAAAGTCTCTGGCTCAGAATGAACAACAAGGGTGTGTTTTACACTGTTCTTGATCAGGATGTCAGAAATGGCTTTACCTACTACTACTGCGTTACCGCCTATGACTGGAACTACATTACCACCGACACCAATGCCCAGGGTCAGCCAGTTGCCTGGGACACACTCATACTCCGCTCTGGCATTGTTTCCAACTTCTCAACCGTTCCTCGCTGGGATGCGCCCAATTATGTATATCCTGAGACCAAGATTATCAGGGTAATAGGTGACTCAATCAACAATGCCCTTACCTGCTCGACAACGGTGGTTGTTCCCTTTGCGGTTACTGCAGATACATTTGAACTCCGCTTCCTTGGTCCGGAATGGACTGGTTCTAGTGACAGACCACTCTACTCCTGTTATGTGGTCAACACGAGCAAAAATGACACCCTCATAATTGACACCACCTCCTGGGGCTATACAATTACCGCGACTGGGAAAACCCAGACCTTAAACCTTCCGGTGTTCAACGGTCAGGCACTGAAACTTAACTTGAAAATGGCAATTCCTGCTGCACCTTTTGATGCGGTGAGCATTTTGAGCGGCGGTTATCCAGCAGATTCGCTTAAGATTGGGGTTGCGCCAAACGGGGCTTACTGGGCGTTCCGAGGTTCGGACTATCGGATTGAGTGGAAAAACCGCGAAGGCTATTTAACCGCCAAGGTTTATGACATCACCAATGGCAACATCGAGGTTCCCTATTCTCCGTTCACAAATACAACACCAGGGAGGCGCTATGCCAATGGCTGGTGCTTCTCCTCCCCGCCATCCGACACGCTCAAGCCAACCGCCAGCAACATCTACATCTGCGGCGGCTACTTGCAGTTCAACAAAGGCAATCCTATCGGCAGCCTGATTAACTTAATTGAGGATGGGGATGTATGGGTTTTGACCGGGCATCGGGCAGAGGGTGCAGCGCCGTTTTACAATGTTTATCAACTCATTTCCCAGCCAGGATATGCGGATAAAACCACCAAAAAGAAGTTGAATGTCAAAGTTGTCCCAAATCCCTACATTGTCTTCAACGAATGGGAAAAGACCTCAGAACAGCGGGTCATCAAGTTTACCAACCTCCCCAGTATCTGCACAATCAGAATCTTTACTACTGCTGGTGACTTGGTCAAGGTGATAGAGCACAAAGATACGAAAAAACAGCCGCTGGATGAGGGTGGCACCGCGAACTGGGACCTGGTCAACGACTACGGGCAACTGATAGCCTCGGGTGTTTATCTCTTCCATGTGGAGTCACCGGTTGGTGAGTTTACAGGCAAGTTCATGTTCATCCATTAAGGAGGCAGAGATGAAAAGAGTAGCAAGTATTAACTTGAAAATTTTCCTACTTGTTAGTTTGAGCGCCTTCTCACTATCCTTGGGGGCGTTCAGCAAAGTCGCCACGACCGGCGCCCAGTTCTTAAAAATCAGCGTTGGTCGTGCCTCAGGGATGGGAGACGCGTTTACCGCGATAGCGGATGATGCCTCAGCCAGTTATTTCAACCCGGCAGGTCTTGCCCATATCGCCCGCCAGGCGCAGGTTAATCATGCTGACTGGTTTGCGGACTTAAACCACGACTATCTGGTGGTGGTTTTGCCGGTCACCAACTTTGGGACGGTGGCGATTACTGCGAACGCTCTGACTATGGGTCCAATTATGCTCACCACGGTTGATGAGGAAAAGACACCTTGGCGCGAGGACGATTCATCCCTGGTTTACATCGGCGCGAGTGACTTGGCGTTCGGTCTCTCCTATGCCCGGATTATCACCGACAAACTTTCCTTTGGTCTGACCGTGAAGGGTGTTCAACAGACCATCTGGGATATGGGGGCATCGGCGATTGGTGTTGACCTCGGTCTGTTTTACAACACCGGTTTCAAGTCGCTCCGCTTAGGTGCCGCGGTGACCAACTTCGGGACCCAACTTGCCTTTAGTGGTCCTCACCTTGATTACAACTTCTACTGGCCCGATTCTGGACCGAGCCAGTTGCAGGGTTCTTACAAGACCACACCTGCGCCTTTACCGACCACATTCCGTTTTGGGGTGGCGATGGACCTTGTCAAAACCGACCCGCACCGCCTGACAGCCGCGATTGACCTTGTTCACCCTTCTGATATCAACGAGACGGTCAATTTTGGGCTGGAGTACGGTCTGGGCGAGATGCTTTTTATAAGAGGCGGTTATATCCTGAATGCCGACCAGGAGTATCATAAGAAACTGGGCACACTCACCGGTCTCTGTGCCGGTGTCGGGGTGAAGGGAAAGCCGACCGCGGCACTGGAACTTGGACTTGATTACTCCTTCCGCTACTATCAGTACCTCAAGCCGACGCACCGCTTGATGCTGACCGTTGGGTTCTGATTTGCTCAAGGCAGTAAAAACAACAGGGGGATGGTTTTTCATCCCCCTGTTGTTAATGGTTCATTTTGCTGCCGGTGCGCAGTGGACTGTTGGCGTATATATGTGTGCGGACAACGGGATGAGCGAGCAGGCTTATGATGACCTCAGCGAGATGATGGCGGTTGGCTCAACCAGCGAGGTAAATATTGTTGTTCAGATTGACAATGCAGAAAGGGACACCAATCCCGATTGCCGCCGGTATTATATCAAGAAGGAGCGGCGGGAACTTTTGGCGAACCTGGGCGAGGTTGATATGGCTGATACCGCAGTCTTGAGCGACTTCATCCGTTTCCTCGGCGAGCGTTTCCCTGCGGATAACTACTTTTTAATCATCTGGGACCATGGCAATGGCTGGGGTGCGGGTTATGGACCCCAGCGGGCGGTTCTCATTGACGAGTCGCACGGCCATATGATGGGCGTTGCCGGTGGCGAACTGCGGCGTGCGCTCGCACAGGGGACGAAGAGGCTGGGCAAAAGGTTGACCATCCTCGGCTTTGATGCCTGCCTGATGTCCTCAATTGAGGTTGCCTGTGAGGTTTTCCCCTATTGCGACTACCTTTTGGCATCAGAAGCCCTAATCCCCTGGGATGGCTTTCCCTATGAGAGGTTCCTCTCCCGGCTCACAGCCCGCCCGACCGCGCTCCCCGCGGAATTTCTCCCGGAGATGTGTGCGGACTATGTTGCCGCCCACCCTTTTGATGATGTGTGCCTCTCTGCGGTTGATATGCGCCAACTTGAGCGGGTTCTCAGGCTATTCCCTGCGGTCCTCTCCGACTCCCTTGACCCCCGGGCACCCGGCTTCAAACTGGCACGCCTCGGTGTCCAGACATTTCCCGCAGATGCTATGAGCCCGCCCGATGTTAGTGACGAGCAGATAGACTTCATCCACCTCTGGGAACTTGCTCCCCAGACTGGCACCGCCTCCTTACGCTCAACCCTCAACCCCCTGATTATTGCCAACAAGGTTGGTGGCAACCTTGGCAATGCCCGTGGTCTTGCCACCTGGTTCCCCTATCGGTATTTAGGGTTCAAGGCAAAGGCGGCTGAGTATCAGACCCTGGTTTATGCCGACACTGTCCCCTGGCTCCCCTTTCTCAACACCTACTTCGGTCTGGACGATGTCAAGCCGACCCAGCCCCGTCTCCTTTCCCATCGCCTCGGCAACCGCGGTGATGCCCGTCTCTACTGGAGCCGCTCCTACGACCTCTCGCCGATTACCTACCATCTCTATCAGGCAACCCAGCCGGTTCAGGTGCTATTAGAGCGTTGCGACAGCCTTGGCGCCTGGGAGGCGGATGGCTGGACGATATCCACCCGCTATGCCCATTCCGCCCCCTCTGCACTCTTCTCCGGCTCAGGACCGAACCTGAACAGCACCCTCATCCTCAGAGAGCCCTTGGAGTTAACTGCGGGCGGTCTTCTCTCATTCTATGCCCGCTACTCCACAGAAGAGACTCAGGACTCCCTTGGCAATATCAGGCGGGATGTGTGCTATGTGGAGTTCTCTCCTGACCGCTTCTCCTGGCAGACCCTCGACTCCTTTTACGGCTCCCAGGAGTCCTGGCAGGAGTTAAGGCTCCTTATCCCGCCCACCCCGCGGCTGTTTTTAAGGTTTAGGTTTCAGACCAACGATGCGGTTAACCTCTTAGGTGTCTTCATAGACGACATCAGGATAGAGCGGTTTGCATCCCTGAGAAGGGCGCTTGAGACAAAGGATACCACGGGCTACCTCTTCAACCTTGCCCGGGACACCACCGGCTACTACTTTATGGTTATGGCAATTGACTCCTTTGGGAACCGCTCCAATGTGAGCCAGTTCTACCCGCTCAAGGTCAAGACCTGGGCAGAGCCATATACTAAGCCTGCGCCCTTTTCTGACTCCTGCAAACTCATCCTGGACTTTCCCGAGGATGAGAAGCCCGATGTTTTCATCTACACCCTGTCCGGCGCCTTGGTCAAGAGGTTCCCACGGGTTGAGGCAAAAGAGGTTTTCTGGAACGGCAGAAACGAGCAGGGCAGAGAGCTTGGCGATGGTGTCTATTTAGTTATGGTTCAGGGCAAGAACTTCAAGAAGATAGGCAAGATTGCCCGGGTCCACACGAGGCGATAGGCTCGTCATTCCCGCGCATCCGGGAATCCATTCCTTCTCTTTAATCAGATGCGTAAAAAGGACCATTTTTACCACGGGGATTATCCCCCCACGTAAATGGAATTTTAGTTAACTCTCGTAATTAAAAATAATTAGCAGATTTTTCCTCCATTTAATTAGTATAATTTTATGTATACTTAACCGATTTTCAGGGCAGGATTTTGCCAGGGTTTAAGGTGTTGTCCGGGTCAAGCGCCCTCTTGACCCTTTTCATCAGGTTGATTTCGGCTTCACCCAGCCCCTTTTTCAGGAGCCTCTTTTTGAGTGTGCCGATACCGTGTTCAGCACTAACCTGACCGCCGATACCAACAACAAAGTCAATCAGACGGTCAATTCCCTTTTGCGCGGTTCTGTGCCAGGTTTTCCGGTCTGGGGTTGTCCGGCAGAAATCGCAGTGGATGTTGCCGTCCCCGATATGACCAAACGGGACAATCACCAATCCCGACTCCTCTTCAAGTTTGGTGATGAACTCAACCGTTTCTGGCAAACGGGCGGGCGGAACAACGATGTCCTCGGCAATCACCTCAGGATAGACCCGCTTTAAGGTCTTGGCAAGGGAGCGCCGCGCGGTCCAGAGCCTTTTCTGGCTGGAGGCGTCCTGGGCGATTAATGGTTCCAGCGCGCCAAGAGCCATTGCCATTTCACCAAGGGAAAGTGCATCCTCTGTAACCGCTTCGCGGTCGTTGCCCTCAAGCTCAACCAGAACCTGGACTGCGGCATCGGCAAAGGGCAGGTTTTCCGGTTCTATCTGGTTGCAGGCGGTAACCCCCTTTTTCTCCATAAACTCAATGACTGCGGGAATGAGCCTTTTCTCCTGAATTAGGCGCAGAACCAGTTCCACCCCCTGCCTGAGCGAGTTGAACGGGATGAGAACCGCCACCTGGTGGCGTGGCTTAGGGACAAGGCGCAGGGTGATTTCAGTGATGATGCCAAGCGTGCCTTCAGACCCAATCAAAATTTTGTTCAGGTCATAGCCGGTGGCGTTCTTACGGAGTTTGCCGCCATAACGGATGATGGCGCCATCGGCAAGGACCGCCTGAATCCCGGTGACATAGTCGCCGGTCACACCGTATTTGAATGCCCGGGCGCCACCCGCATTGGTGCTGACATTGCCACCGATTGAGCAGTCGTCAAGCGAGGCAGGGTCAACCGGATAGTAAAGCCCCTTTTCCAGACAGGCATTTTGCACCTGGGCGGTAATCACCCCAGGCTGGGTGCGCACCATCAGATTTTCGGTATCAACCTCAACGATTCTGTTCATCAGTTCCAAGGAGATGACGATACCGCCCAAGATTGGCACCGAACCGCCGGCAAGACCGGTTCCGAGTCCGCGCGGGGTTAAAGGGATTTTTTCCTCCTGGCAAAGTTGAACCAGCCGGGAGATCTCCTCAGGGTCAGTTGGCTTGACAACCGCAGCGGGGATGGCGGGCTTTTGCGGGCTCTCGTCGTGGCTGTAGTCAAACAGTTTTTCCCTATCGGTGACGATGCGCTCAGAAGGAATTATTTCCTTGAGCCGGGCAAGGAGCGCCTTTGAGAGGGTTTTAACCTTTTTAGGCAATGAGGTCGATTTTATTTCAACAGTTCGTCAATCTTTGCGCTCAGTGCTGGCTCAGGCATGGCACCAACAATCCGCTCAATCTCCTTGCCGGCTTTAAAGAAAATCAGGGTCGGAATACTGAGGATGCCGAACCTACCGGTAACATTTGGATTTTCATCCACATTTACCTTGCCGACCACAATTTTGCCGGCATACCTTTGGGCAACCTGTTCCAGAACCGGTGCGAGCATCCGGCAGGGTCCGCACCAGGGTGCCCAGAAGTCAACAAGAACCGGTAGGGTTGAATTGTTGACCTCGTTATCAAAATTGGCATCAGTAAGATGCAGGACTAATTCCTTTTCGTTCATAATTCCTCCATTTTTACTATTAGACCGCTGATTCAGCGGACACGGTTCTGAATGACAATGTCACCGTTACTGGTGGTGATGGTTATCGGTGAGGCGCCTGAGCCGATTCTTGCCTTGATATGCTTCTGGGTGTTTTCGTCATAATGAACCTGATAACCGGTGATGACAACCGTACCATTAGAGGTTGTGGCGGTGATATAGGCAGAGACATCTGGTGGCAGGCGCAGGGTAACCTTGCCATTGGAGGTGGCGAGTTCAGCACCGCTGGTAGCAGGTAGGAAGGAGAGGTCGCAGTCAATCTCACCATTGGAGGTGTTGATATCAATTCCGCCAGAATGAACCTGAACAATGACCTTGGCATTGGAGGTTGATATTTCGGCATCGCCACTGGTGCCGGTAAGAATGACATCGCCATTACTGGTGGCAACCGAAATGGGCGCAGCAATTCCCGAGACCGTGACATCGCCATTTGATGTTAAAATGTTCAAGCGGGTGTTTGCCGGCACATCCGCAGCCATCAATGCGCCCATCGGCTTTGTTACCGCGGGAAAGTTTGCTGTTAAACTCCAGTTGCCGGCACTGACCGTATCGGTTATCGTTATGCCGTTAAGCTGGTTGGTGGCATCGGTTTTGTTTCTGCCATAGGCGTAGCGGGTTACCTTCACGCTGGCGAGGGTGTCGGTGTTAGCGGTGGCAGTAATTGCGCCATTACGGGTGTCAAGGGTCAGGCTGGTAAATGTGGAAGCCGGGCGGGTGAAGGTCTGGCTGTCTTCAACCTTAGAAGTGTAAAGGCAGGCAAGGAGGCAAAGGATGCCTGTCAACACAAAAAGGCAAATCTTTGGTTTCATTGGCTCTGTACCTCCGGGGCAGGGATGATGGTCAGTCCGAGGGAAAGCCACGGACCTTTTATTTTACTGTCAGGGGTATTGGTTATTCGGGCGCCATTGGCAAGGTGCCAGTTAAGTCCAAATGGTGAATAGAGATAGCCCCCGCGCAGAGAGAGACCATAACTGCCGGTATTGGTCGGCAAAATGATGTTGAGTTCAAGCGCGCCGAGGCCGGTGATTTTCATCCCGGGCGAGATGTGCGCGATGTTGAAGGGTGCATTGAGCAGACTGTCAAGGGTCATATCACCGGTTCGTTTGCGGATTTGGAAACTGGGCTGCACACCGCCGATACCGACAAGCGGAACAAAGGTGAGAAACTTGAATATGGGCAGTTTCAGTCCTAATTCGGCAAAGATGCCCCAGTTTTCAGTGCGCAAATGGAAGGAGTCATTTTCGGCATCATTCCAGGTGCGGAAGTACAACGGTCCGAAAAGGATGTTGCGGCTCACAAGTGAGCGCAGTTCCATTCCCCAGCCAAAATGGCGGGTTTTTGCCTGAGGCAGACCTTTGTTTGCGAAGGCGGTGTTGAAGCCGGCGATATCCGGCTCATAGGCACAGGCAAAAGGGATTAACCATCCTTCGGGCTCCTGGGCAAAAAGTGGAAAGAAAAGCAAAAGGGAAAGTATTAATATCTGCTTCATTGGCAAGAGTATATTGGCTGGGCTGTTCAAGTCAAATCTGCTTATCTTGACCAGAGCCAGGTTTGCGTTATCCTTTATTTGAAAGGAGTTAAGATGAGATGGTTCAGGACCCTGTTTGTGGCGCTCTTTCTTTTGAGCGCAGAGGTCAACTCAACGCCCTTGATAATCCGCACCGGTCAGGTAAACAAGCCTTTTCAGGTTCTTGCCTGGGGTGTCTTTGGGTTCAATCGGACGAGCAAAAGTTATGACTGGGGACAGGATAAGTTTTATAAACCTCAAGGGTTTGAGCCGACGACGACAGTTTCAGCGGACCTGCTTGCAGCATTGGGTCTGCCGGCAAAACTGGAGCTGGGTGGAGTTCTGCCCTTGGCGATGAAGAATAGGGGTGATAATAGCGCAACCGGTATCGGCGATTTGCTGGTGATTGGCAGGTACGGGCTGTTGCAGAAAGGGCTTTTGCCAATAAGGGGAGCGCTTTCACTTGCGGTTTCCCTGCCAACCGGTGATAAAAACAGCACACCAGCGCTTGGTGATGGCAGCACCGACTTTGCCCTCGGGCTGGCTTTTAATACCGCGAATCTGCCTTTTGTTACCGGTCATCTGCGCGGTGCCTACTGGCTCAACGGGAAAAGCGGTAGTATCAAGTACGGTAATATGCTGGAGTATATGGCAGGTTTGGATTTTGCGGTTCTGCCGGGTCTGACACCACAACTGGCATTGAGCGGATATAATAAGGGGCAGTCAGAAGTAAATGGCAGAAAGCAGCCGAACAGCGAAGAGAGCCGGATGTTTTTAGGGTTGCTTTTACTCTGGAAACCGTTGCCGGTTTTGGTGATTAGACCCAAGGTTTCAGTGCCGGTTCCGGGTATGAATAAAGGCGGCACAATTGCCGATTTTTATCCGGGGCTGGATCTGTGGGTAACATTGCCTTAAAAAATAAATGAAAGGAGTAAAGATGGGAAAGAAGAAGACCGGAGATGTTTACTACTGTGAGGATTGCGGGATTGAGGTGATGGTGACAAAGGAGTGCGGACGCGAGGAGTGTGAGATTTACTGCTGCGAAAAGCCGATGAAGAAGAAGGGTGAGGATAAGCCCAAATACTCATCCTGCTGCGGACGCTGATTCTTACCTCTCAGATTAATGCCCGATGCCTTTTGGTGTCGGGCATTTTTTTGGGGCGCTTGACCTAAGGAAAGTTAGGGTTATGCTGAAAGCGGTGAAGAGAAAAGAGAAGTCCGGCTTGAGTGCAAAGGCGGCAAGGGTTGTTGATGTCAATCTTAACCGCTTGACCGAGGCGTTAAAGGTGATTGAGGACATTGTCAGGTTTTGCCTGGAGAGTGAGATACTCCTGCGCCGGGTGCGGGCTTTGAGGACAAAGTTGAGTAAGGAGATTGTGCCTTTGCGCGGGCAGGTTATTTTGCTGCGCTCGAGTGAAAGGGATTTGGGCAAATCAGAGCGGTTTGACCGGTTGAAGAGAAAAGACTTGGAGGATGTGCTTCTTGCCAACTGCAAGCGGGCAGAGGAGGCGGCAAGGGTCTTGGAGGAGGTTTTTAAGATAGGTGGCGGCGGCAGGCAGAAATGGTCGGGGATATTCAAAGAGGTTCGGTTCAGGCTTTACTCAATAGAAAAGGCGTTAATAGTGCATTTGCGGTCAAAACGGCTTGACTTGGATGGTGGTGGTTCTATACTACTGCCAGAGGTCAGAAAAAGGATTTAAATGGAGGATTTATGGCGAAAGAAGAGAAGTTCAAGGCATTGACCAGCGCCCTGAGTCAGATTGAGAAGCAGTTTGGCAAGGGTGCGATTATGCGTTTGGGTGAAGAGGGTGCGGTGGTGGAGATTGAGGCGATTCCAACCGGTTCAATCGGTCTGGATGCGATTTTGGGGATTGGTGGCGTTCCCAAGGGGAGGATGGTGGAAATCTTTGGACCCGAGGCATCGGGCAAGACCACCCTGGCTTTGCAAATCATCGCCCAGTGCCAGCGTCTTGGTGGGACCGCGGCTTTCATTGATGCCGAGCATGCGCTTGACCCGAAGTATGCGGAGAAACTGGGGGTGAATCTGAAGGAGCTTTTGGTTTCCCAGCCCGATTCGGGCGAGCAGGCGCTTGAGATTGCCGAGGCCTTGACCCGTTCCGGCGGGCTTGACCTTTTTGTCATTGACTCGGTGGCAGCGCTCGTGCCCAGGGCAGAGATTGAAGGGGAGATGGGCGACGCCTTTGTTGGTGTGCAGGCGAGGCTGATGTCCCAGGCGTTGCGCAAACTTGCCGGGGTGACAGCCAAGTCCAAGACCTGCGCCATCTTTACCAACCAGATCCGGCAGAAGATTGGGGTGATGTTTGGCAATCCCGAGACAACACCGGGCGGTCTGGCGCTGAAGTTCTATGCCACGGTCAGACTGGATGTGCGCCGAATCGCCGCGCTGAAGAAGGGTGAGCAGGTGATTGGCTCAAGGACAAAGGTGCGGGTGGTAAAGAACAAGATTGCGCCACCTTTCCGGGAGGCGGAGTTTGACATCATCTACGGCGAGGGGATTTCCCGCGAGGGCGAACTGGTTGATTTGGGTGTGGAGCAGGGTGTGGTTGACAAGTCCGGTGCCTATTTTTCCTTTGGCAATACCAAACTTGGTCAGGGAAGGGATGCGGCGATTGAGTTTTTGAAGGGGCATAAGGATGTGGCGGCAAAGATTGAGGCGGCGCTGCGGGAGAAACTGAAGATTGCCCGTCCGAAGATAAAGGATGAGGATAACCGGGCTCAAGCCGCAAAGAAGAAGTAAGAAAAGGCTCTCGGTATTTGTTGACGGCGAGTTCGCCTTCTCCTTGGACAAGGAGACGGTTGCCGAGTTCGGGCTGAAGGAGGGGGAAAGGGTTGACAGGCAGTTTCTGGAACAGGTGGTTCTTGAGGAGCAGTATCGGTTGTGCCGCAATTATGCCTTTCTCTTGCTTTCGTATAAGGCAAGGACAGAAAAGGAGCTGAAGGAAAGGCTGGAGAAAAAGGGCTATTCGCCAGTGGTGATTGCGCGGGTCCTGGAGCGGCTCAAGGAGTTGGGGCTGGCAGATGATGAGAAACTGACAAAGGATTATGTTGAGGAGAGGATAAGGATAGGTCATAAGGGCAAATGGCGGGTGAAGCAGGAGCTTCTGAAACGGGGGGTTGCCAAGGAAAAGGTTGAACAGGCGCTGAAAGATGCACCTGATGAGACCGAGGCGGCGATGATGGTTTTGGAGCATTTTCTGCCGCGTTACCAGCGGCTTGATGAGGAGACAAAACTGCGGCGGATTTACGG